>JAYZAR010000162.1:0-4884 GCA_036339635.1 Planctomycetota bacterium
AATCCGAGGAGCGAAGGAACGAAACCATGAATGGTTTTTCACCATCAAGTTTGCCCCCAAGCTCAGAGCTGACCAATTCATATTCCGGCACGGTCAGTAGTCTCGACCGACCACCACGATTTGCTTGCGTCACTCGTTCGAGAAACGCCCGGCTGTCTGAGAAAACGATCCAATCATCGAGCAACATCAAGTTCATCGTCGGCTGGCGGAACGTTTCCGGTAAGTTCTCATTTCTCGGGCCAGAGGTGTAAGCAATATAACCGCCGATCGTTTCGGTATTCATTTCATTGGGGAAGCGATCGCGAATATTTGCCATCGTTTGCTTGGCTTGCACTTCGTCTTTAATTTGAACAGCATGAAGTTGTGCGGTGCTGTTCAACTTCACGGGCGGCTCAATCCATCGGAGTGTTACGTAGCGGCCGACCATGTTGCTGATCACATCATCCCGCAGTGCAACGCCCGTCCTTGTCTCGACCGGTTGTTCAACTAGGCGCGCCATGGCGTCTGCACCGTTGAAGAGTTCAAGGATTCCCCCAACGTTGTCATAGGTTGTTTCGAAGTCCCAGTACATTGAAGTGTAGCTAGTGACGTCGTTGGGAACCCATTGTGGTGGTGTTGAATCGCCTGTCTCTGGACGCAACACACCAAAAATTCCATCTCGCGGGGGGTCAATGAGAACATGAAAGTGCATGATGTCGTCAAAAAACTCTCCGCCACGGAAAGAGCTCCCGCCCATGCCTCGGATTTTGCCGACGCCGAGGTTTTCAACCAACGGCCAAACGAGTGCTGCGGCACCGCCTTGGTTGACGACTCGACGGATAATGTTGTAAGGATCGACGAAAAACGTCAATTGTGGTCGAGTACCCTCGGCGCCAACGCAGCGGGCCATGACCGAGGAGAAATCCGCACGATCTGCCAGCGTCGATTCGTCGCTGCGGTCGAGCCAGTGATCGAGAACCTTGGAGGCGGTTTTGCTCCCGATGCCAAAGACGATTGTCCCGTCTCGCTTGAAGTACTCAATCTCTGGTCGGCCCTGCCGTGGCGGCAGTAGTTGGACGAGGGTAACATTCTTGATGCTGGAGGTTCGGCGAACGTATCCGCTGGTGACAATTTGGTTTTCCAACCGGTCGATCAGTCCGACCAAGTCATCGACGTTCTTGCCAGCGTCGATAATGAAGACTCCAGCGAAACCATTTTGGTCTCGACGTTTTCGTTGGATTCTTCGTCGAATCGCTTCCTCCGAATTCGAATCCTCGTCATCCCGAATTGATTCTTCTGCCTGATCTGAGATGTTTTTCGGCATGAGGGCAACCGCCACCTGGCCCTGCGGAATGGCCAATAAATCGTCCATAGAGATTTCCGCGGAGGTGGCGAACTGATCGAATAGATCAGCAAAGGTGCGGTAAACTTCGCTTGCGAAGGGTCGGACCTGCGGATCGTTCAGCATTCGCCCAATCGACGAATCAGCCATATCACCGCGAAGGTCTTGGGCGCTGTCTAGCCGGAGATAGGCAAGCGTATCCTCGGGCAATAGCCTCGGTGCACCTGGTAATGCCTTGTCTTTGCTTTGCGCCCGCAGTGGCAGCGTGGCGGGGGCAAACGCGAAAGCGAGCGTGAGTATGGCGAGGATTGGACGTGATAAACAGATTTGCAGCGAGTGCATAAACGACGGGTTCCTGAGATTGCGCATTACTGAAAGTGGTCAAAAGTTAGGGACTAAAGTTATTTGCGTGGCCGGTTATAAGGGTTTTATTCGCAAGAACTCGACCCGTCTTGGGGGCTGTGCCAAAGATTTCCCGTTATGCTGAAAAGTGCAACTACCGCCAAGCTTGGGAGTTACACTTCAGACAACGACTTGATTGAACCTTCTGGACGGTGACTGATGATGTATCGATTTGTACGAATTTTTGGTTTTCTAACTATTTTTTGCTGTTTGGGAAATGTCGCTATCGCTCAATCCAATGGGTTGAGTGCTGATGATATTGGTTCTACGACAGGCGAAAATGGGCAGCTGGACGCGGAAACTGCCTTTTCCGCGATTGACCGGGGTGACACGGTTGGTTCGACCGGTTCGACGGGGCAGGGGTTCAGCTCAGCCAGTGGGGCCAGTGGGGCCACTGCCGGTGGGGGAGGCCTAGGCGGGTTTGGTGGCTTCGGAGGGGGCGGACTTGGTGGCTTTGCGAATCTATTCGGCGGTATCGGTGGGACGGGCAGCCAGAACACTCAGCCCGTGATCCGAACGAGGCTTCGTTCAGCAATCTCCGTGGCGCCAATGCAACCGGCCATGGTGCAGCGAGCGGCTATTACTCGCTTTCGCGTCCTGACTACTCGGCCGCAGTTGCGTGGAATCGATGTTCGCATGGATGGACGGACTGCCATCATCAGTGGCGTCGTTCCGACTCAGCGAGATCGTCGCATGAGCGAGATGCTAATTCGGTTAGAGCCAGGTGTTAGCGCCGTTGTCAACGAGATTTCCGTCGCGAAATAGCGGGTGAACAAAGGGGCTTAGTCACGACCGCAGTGACCGCTGGCCACTCGTTTAGGCAATGCAAATCTCATCCGCCATTGGCCAGCGATGGCCGCTTGCCGTTGGCTATTCCCGCAAATTGAGTACGGTCGAAATCTTCCACGCGACGGAACCAGCAAGGGAAATTGTCGCGACGAACAAGGTCCAATTAGCGGATCAAGGCTTATGGCCGTTCTAGCCGTTTGTGCCGGAGCAGCAATATGTTGACTTGGTGAATGAAATCCACTCATGATTTGACAACGAGTGGTTGATTCGACCAATGATGCGATCAAGAGCTAGGGTCAATCCGATTTCAATGGTGCGTGCGTTCTACGGGGGTGCGGAGCCTTTTTTGGGCGGGTTGCACGATGAACTTGAGTCTGAACTCGAAGCTCCGCCTCGCGAATCGTTCGTGTCTGTTCCAATGAGCGCTCAGCATGTGAACTCACATCCTGATTTAAAAGAGTAGGGCGATTCAGTGCAGCGGTGACAACCGGAGAATCCGCGTGCTGCGGTGCTTTCGGACGGTGGTTTGCATCGCATGATTCTGGTGCTTGGATTCGAACACGAAAAATGACCATCGGCTTTCCAGGTTCGTGCTGATTACGATGGCGTGTTCTTGGTTGCGACCGTCCAGGGGAACTACCACATTTGATTCACGAAATGCGGCAGATCAAGCTACCGCACCTTATCGCCAGCTACCTTGAATTCAATGGCGGAAATGAGCAGGTGACGGCGCGGTTGATAAGCCAATCAGACATCAAATGCTAGGCAGGTTCGCTTTTGGTGGGCTGGGTTGCGTTGGATTACGGTTCACTGCGAGCGTATCGCTCAGCCCAGAATTTTCGGGCGGCTTGCACATAGGGCACATGAGGCTGCAGCTGTTGAGGCGGTAGTTGTTTGAGCCTTTGCTCATAATCATTAAGCCATCGTTGGAAGAATTCGACTGCCGATTTCTTGATGCGAGGTTGGTAGTCGAAATCGATGTACCAGGGTGCGGTCAATGCCGCACGGAAATGTTCCTCCACCAGGGTCACCACTCTGATCGTGACCCAACTGCTCTCCTTAATTTCCAATACTGGAATGCGGCCTCCTGCACGAGCAAATTCGTCCAACCTTGCGCTGTAAACGACTTGCCCATTCAAGATCACCTCCAGGTACTCGACTGGGTCGCGGACCGAGAGTGCCAGCTCGGGTTGCAACTGAAGAACTTCACCGCGATTGGCATTGAATACATGTCCTGGAATTTCGCCCGCCAGTTTCGGCCGCATGAGCGGGCCGTTAGTGATTAGGCTTTGCCCTTTCCAAGCCGCATTCCACCATTGTTCCGGGGAGGTGACCCTGGCCACTGCGAGCGGATCGGCTGGATCCTTGGAGTCTGGCATCGCTACATACATCCGGTTATATCCCACGGGGGTTTTCCCTGGTTTATCGCCACTGCCGGCCAAAGGGGGAATTCGTAATCCTGCTTCGAGCAGGTTCCAATAAACGCGTTCTCCCCAACGCCCCAATGCCGTCCCACCTCCCGTGGTTAAACCTTCGATACCGCGTGAATCGGTAAGACGCGAGATGTTGCGATCGAGCCTTAACCAATCGCCCATTAGAAAAAATCCATCAACTTGGCCACTCGCTAGCCAGACAGGTAAGGCCCATGCGAACGGGTTCTCAACGGCTACGCGAAGCCGGTCGTCGCGGGCCGCGCGGACCAAGGCCTGAACCGGTAGTGATCCGCTTTTCAATTCTGGAGTTGCGATTGATCCGTAGATGGTTAGCCCGCCAAGGTGGCTTACATCTTCACGAATCCAATGGGGTTCACCCTGAAGTGGTTCCTCACTTTTGCGACCAGCGATTGGTTTGGCTGCCTGGTGACCAAGCGTTGCCGCTACGTGCAAATCTTCAGACGCCATCCTCAGTGGCAGGCTATACGGCGATGTCGGTACGCAGCAGTCGCCACTGGTCCAGCCGTGCTCAAGCATGTTGATCATTCGCGGCAGGGCGACGTTGTGCTCATCCAGGCTAGTTTTGTCGAGCGTGAAATTTCCTGTAATGATTCGATACTCTGGTCCACGGATGAGCCGAAATTGATATGCAGATGCGGGCAGCGAAACTTCGACACTGCGATCGAGAACCACCCCGATACCAGCAGGTACCGTCTTGCGAACCGGCATCGCCTTATCTGGTTTCGTTGCCCGGACTAATTCCATTCGTGTGATTGTTTCTTCACCGTTTGATTCCTCGGTAACGGAGACGGTCAAGGTTCCTTCGACGGCACATGCGCAACCGACCGTCAAAAACAGGTTCAAAATGGCGAGACGGATTCGATTCATCGAACTGCGCTGTTTGAGTGATCTTTGATCGCATCGGCGGCTCCCGAAGGC
>JAYZAR010000163.1:0-4944 GCA_036339635.1 Planctomycetota bacterium
GGTATGTTTTCAAATTCCAGCGATATCACGTCGCACTGTTCAGCAAACCGATCGATTGTGTTGTGATCGTCAAGCGGTCCGATGACGTGGCGATGGGCCACTTGAGCGGCGGGATCATCAGCCGAATCGCAGAAAACAACGACGTCATAGCCCATTGTGGAAGCCGCCATGGCAAACATGCGGCCAAGTTGTCCGCCCCCAACCATGCCCAGCGTGGAGCCGGGCAAAAAAACCTGTTGAGAACGATTCTTTGTCAAGTCCACCCGAGACGTCATCACCTATAACTCACTTGATTCTAGAACTGCTTCGGTTTGCTTTTTTACAAATGCTTCTAGGCGTGCTTTGAGCTCACCGTCCTGCAACGCGAGAATCCTTGCCGCCAAGATCGCGGCATTTTTCGCCCCTGAGGAACCGATCGCCATCGTGGCGACGGGAATCCCGCCAGGCATCTGCACGATCGACAGCAACGAATCGAGTCCCTGGAGGGCACGGCTTCGGACTGGTACACCAATAACCGGCAAAATCGTTTCGGAGGCGACCATGCCAGGCAAGTGAGCCGCGCCGCCAGCACCGGCAATGATCACCTTCAAGCCACGGGCCGCTGCACCGCCCGCATAGGCGACCATTCTGGCGGGGGTACGGTGCGCGGAAACGACCAAATCCTCGTGAGGGATCCCGAGTTCATCCAGGACCGCGGCAGCCGCTTGCAGGGTTTCCCAATCGTTACGGCTTCCCATGATGACGCCGACCTTCGCATCGGTATCGCCAAAGTTGGTTCCGCTCATCATTTCCCCCCAGGCAAAAACGAAATGTGTTCGAACCCATTTTGTACGACAGACATCAGTCGGAGGGTAGGGAGTGCGTTTCGATTCGTCGCTCCCCGCAGACTCGCGTTTTCAATGCCTTCAGTCCACCACTTCCAGATCCTCGGCGGCGAACGCCAGACGAAAGCTATGTTCTTCCTCTTCAAATTTCACACGGGCGATCCGTTTCGGACCGCGCCCACTGACATCGACGATAGTGCCTTCCCCGTATTCGACGTGGCGAACTTGGGTACCCTCGCGATAAACGGACAAGGGTGTTGATTTCCTGGCCATCAGTTCGGCGGCAGTTTGCAATCCACTCTGAAGACTGCTTCCGTTCCCAACCTTGGCAGCCGCCGCCAATTCGGTACCACGCGTCTGGTCATGCTCAACCTCCTGGTTGTATTCCGAGCCCTCGTCGACGCCTGAGCTTTGGCCAGTCGTTTCGCGAACCTGAGAATCGCTTTCATCCGGAAGGTCCCACGAATCGGGATAACTTTGGTCCATCTCATCGTCAAACCAATCTTGTTTGGGCGACGATTCGACTCGGCTTATCTCGGTCAGCGGCAATTCGTTCAGGAATGGGCTTGGAATCACCGGACGCACATCCCCACGCATGGCTCTTCGCTTACAGCAACTGAGTTGCAATTGTTCTTTTGCCCGCGTGATCCCAACAAACAACAGACGGCGTTCTTCCTCCACTTCCAATTGACTGCTCTTCGAGCGACTGTGGGGCAACATGTCGTCTTCGACACCGATAATAAAGACGCGAGGAAATTCGAGTCCCTTTGCCGCGTGCAACGTCATCAACGTGATGCGGTCGTTCTCGTTTTCAAAAGCATCGGTATCCGCCACCAGAGCGACCAGCTCCAAAAAAGCATCCAGAGAACCATCTTCGGGGTGCTGACGATCAAATTCGACAGCAGCCGTAATCAATTCGTCAACATTGGCCATGGGAGAGGTGTCTTGCTGCTCAACTGCCGTTTTTTCGAGATATGCTTCATAGGCTGTTTCCTCGACCAGATACCGCAACAAATCCTCCAGCGGAGCGGTCGCCTTGATCTGCAAATGATCGTAGAGACGCACGAATTTTGCGACCATCGAGGCGGAGCGTTTGGCTAACCCATCAATTTCATTTGCCCTTCGAGCCGCTGCGAGCATGGGGATACCCTCAGAGTCCGCGAAGGACCGAAGCCGACTAATTGTTTTTGCGCCGATTCCACGCGTTGGAACATTGATGACGCGGGTCAATGCGACGTCATGCGATGGGTTGTTAATCAAATGTAAATAAGCGAGTAAGTCCTTGATTTCACGTCGCTGATAAAATTCCAATCCATTCACGATCTGGTAGGGCAGGCTGTGGCTGCGGAGTGCATGTTCCAGCGAACGTGTCATCGCGTTCATTCGATTGAACACGGCAAAATCGCTCGGCCGCAAACTTTGCCCCATGATTGCCGATGCGATCTCAGTCGCGATCTCGTCAGCCTCCTGATAGCCGTCCTCGTAAAACCGCAGAACGACCGCGTCGCCCTCGGGATTATCGGTGTAGAGGTCTTTCTGTTTACGCTGCGTATTGTGCCGAATCAACTGATCAGCCACCCGCAAAATATTTGGAGTGCTGCGGTAGTTCTTTTCCAGTCGAACCGTTGTCACAGACGGATAATCTTTTTCAAAATCAAGGATGTTGTTCAGGTCCGCACCGCGCCATCCATAAATGGATTGGTCAGGATCACCGGTGACCGCCAGATTTGGACAGTCGATCGATAACGCGCGAACGATTGCATACTGAGCAAGATTTGTGTCTTGGTATTCATCGACCAAAATATATTTGTGGCGTGCATCAAGCTCCGCTCTTACTTCCGGGTTCTCACGCAGCAAGCGAGCGATGTGTAACAGCAAATCATCGAAGTCAACCGCGTTCGCGGTCAGCAATTGCTGCTGATAGACGGGATAGACACGAGCCGCGATCGCCTCCCGTGGACGCAAAGCCTGACCTTCCATCATCTCAGGAGAGGTCAGTCGGTTTTTGGCGTGACTGATGGTGGCGGCGATCTGGTCTGGGGAAGCGTGCGTTGTCGAAACGCCCGCTGCCTCGATCGCCCGCTTCATCGCCTGCTTGGAATCGGAAGTGTCATAGATCGAGTAGTTTTCGGACAAACCAACCATGGGTGCCAAACGCCGCAAATGCTGAGCACAAAAACGATGAAAGGTTCCCATCCAGACTGGTTGGTTCGGAGCCAACGTATCGACTCGCGTTCGCATCTCTTCGGCCGCTTTATTCGTGAACGTCAACGCGGCGATTTGCCAAGCGGGAATTCCGTGCGCCAACATATTAGCGATACGGTGCGTCACGACGCGGGTTTTTCCGGATCCGGGACCGGCCAAAATAAGCATCGGGCCGTCGAGGTGACGAACCGCCTTGGTCTGGGCATCGGTTAGGCCTTCGAAAATGGCATCCATCGCTGCTAGCTATTTCGTCCGTGCTCGGTCGGAAAAAAACGTAAGCCGGCCAACAATATAGCGAACGGCGTTCACATTACGCCAGAACCGAGCAGTCGCCCTTCCCATCTTCTTTTTCCTCTCACAATCCTTCCAATTCAGATCAATGGCTTGGAATCAACGGCTTCACCTAATCGAAATCCGTAAACCGCTAAGCGATTGCTGATTAAATTGGCTTTCCAGCGTCGTTGATTGCTTTGCACTTGTCGCGATCAGTCATCAGACGACTCAAACCATGTACCGCAGGGGTGGATCCCACGCGAGCACCAAAACGTTCAGGCTGAAAGTGTCAGATGTCGTGCGGAATCGTATCGAGCAAGGTCGTTTTCAGGTACGTCCCGCATCGCAACGTGATGATCAGCTGCCATGGCTCGGATATGGAAACACTGATATCCGAGTCTACGAAGGCGTGTGGCTTGCTCAAAACCTCTTTTTGCGCGAAAGGGTACCATCGCATCAACACCGTCGAGGCCGATCGTTCCAGAATCTCCAACACGCTCCAGCAAGGTGTCCCGTCGGGCATACCACAACCGTGTGCCGAGCCCTCTACCTCGCGTCTCAGGAGATACAATGAAGAAGCCGATGAACCCAAATTGACCGCTATGCTGGATCATCGCCCCCCGCCCAAATCATCGCTCCACCACCCAAAAATTTCCCGCCCTCCTCAATGGCTAAGAACCCTTCTGGATCGTAGTTACAAAACTGCTCCGCATCATTACGACCAGGCTCCCATCCTGCTCTTTCTACCCAACCCACGAGTTTAAGAATTTCTGGGTACACTCATTTTCGAAGCATACTCATCAAATTGAATTCTTACATTCACGAGATATTTGATAATGATGCGGGTTCATATCATGGAACTAATTGGAAGACGAAATATAAATTGGGACATCAAACGCCTGCTCAGCAACCAGAAGAAATCGAGAATACCCTGATTTGAATATTCACCAGAATTTGCTCCGGAAAAGTCTTTGGCAATTGAAGCCGTTTCTCTCTTCTTCAACGGCCCGCGCAGCGTGATGTGCAAGCAGAAACAAAACGAAGAAAGCGTTTTAACGAGCGATCACCTTACCAAATTCGGCAATACGACTATGACGAAGAATCTCTACCCACCTGTCATTTTCTTTCTCTGTTTTTTCTTGGAAGTCTTCGTTGGAAACGAAGCAGATGCGGAAACATGGGTGGATCGTACAGGCAAATTCAAAACTGAAGCGGACTTCATCAAAGTAGAAGGGCAAAACGTTGTTCTAAAAAAATCGAACGGCAAAATCATTACAGTCGAGCTTGATCGACTCGACCCAACGAGTGCCGCGATGGCGAGAGAACTGCAGAGTCAAATCATCACCAAAACTAAACCTCTCGATTCCATCGATTCCGCGAACGGAGCTGGAAAAACTTTCGAAAAGATCAAAGCTGGTGAATTTGAATACTGGATCCATGAAGTCACGATCGATTCGATGCCGGCCCATACCAAGGAAACTGCAGCCAGCGATCGCAGCGAAAATCGTCGAGTGACGCTGGACTTATCCATTAGGAATCTCACTTATGAAATGAGCCGTATCAGTACGCGATCATTCAAGTTGATGGATGCGGATGGTCGGTTGCTACCGACTATTGACGAAATCAATTCGTTCACGCCAGA
>JAYZAR010000164.1:0-8042 GCA_036339635.1 Planctomycetota bacterium
GCGACAATCTGCGTATTGACTTTGTCGCCAGGCAGATCGGCGAGCGTCTGCTTCGCAGCGTTCGCCAATTCAGCATCGTCGTTAGCAACAACTTTCATGAGCGTAGCAAGGCACGACGGGTCACCCACGCGGCGGAGCGAATCAATGGCCGACATTCGCACGAGCTTATCTCCCTGAGTCGCAGCTTTTAGAATATCCACGAGCGACACGGTGTCAGATCGGTCAGCCATCGCTTGGATCATGAGTGCGGCACGCTGTGGTGTTGCGTTTGCGAGTTCATTTGCCAAGGCCCGATCGACCTCACTGCCCGGAAACACCCGCAGGATCCCAAGCGCGAGCTGAAACATTTTCTTATCGGGCGACCGAAACGCTTCCAATAACATTGGGATGCCACCTTGGTTCCGAGCAAGAATCGCACCCCGGGTCGCTTCGATGATCCGTTGCTGCGGAACATCGGCGAAACGAACTTCGTCGTAAACTTCGACTGCCATTTTGGAATCGCCCGATTCATGCAATCGCTCGGCGCACAAAACACAGCCCTCGGCCACTGCGGAACGCACAGCATTTGGTGCCGACTTCAGTGCCTGGCGTAGTGACTTCGTTGCCGCGTCGCCACCAATTTTTCCTAAAGCGACCGCCGATGCCGAGGCAACCTCCGCATCCTCATCCGCCAAATGCTTGATCAGCAAATCAACCGCTTGCAGATCACGGCGGGCACCAATCGAGTTGATCATTCCCACTTGCAATCTACCATCAAGTGATTGCGCGGCTGCACGAAGTGCCTCGCTCGACTCTTGACCCGGAATCGCTTCCAACGCGATTCGGGCCCACGAAGACAATTGTTCGTTTGGCAATAGTTTGGCAAGTTCTGGCACAGCCTCCCTGGTACCATCGACCGCCAATTTTTTGCAAGCAATCGCTTTTTCGGCAGGTGGAGCCCCAGATTGGAGCACCTCGATCAATGATTTTTCAATCTCAGACGAAGCGGTGGAGTCAGCTGCCTTCACCGAATGAGCTGGCAGCACGTGACATGCTGCCAAAATAACCATCAGGTGAATCATGATTCGAATAGTACGCATAGGATTGATCCAATTGTTTTGTCGATGACCCCTCGAGAGAGGACAGGTCTAGCTGTAGGGCCCAGCAAAGGAAAGGCAAATGTGATTGAAGGCCGGAAACGCTGCATCATTCCGGCCCCAACTGCAGCGGGACTCGCCCATCGTTTGATCTTACCCTTGATCTGAACGAGTTAACTGAGGCGAGACAGGATGGAAAGGCTACATCCGCCAAGGCTCTCGCAGGGCCTCTGAACGCAAGCGATTCGCCGCCTCGTCGTCCACAAATTCGTGATTGACATTGTCGTAATTCACTTGTCGGTCAAGATACAGAGCGATGTTCGCAGCATGGCAAGCGATGTGAGCATTGCAGGCAGCAACAGCGTTCCCCTTCGGCTGCCGCCGAGTTTTCACACAGTCCAGGAAATCACGAACATGGAACGTCGCGGGATAGCCACCAATTTCAGCGACCTCACGACCGGCAAGCAGTTCCGGTGAACTCAATACCATCTTGCCACTGTCCCCCGCTTCCACCCAACCGGTCTCGCCTTCAAACCTTACCGGACAGGACCCGAGTGGAATCCAACCCTTCTCGCGAAAAATCAATTCCGTTCCGTTCTCATACCGCGCCACTAATTCACCATTTTTCGGTGTGTTGTACTCAACCGGCGGCAAACAATCATCAACAGCCCATTGGCAGAGATCAACGCAATGCGATCCCCATTCCAAAACGCCGCCACCCCGAAAGGCACCAACAAAGCCACCACCTTTTTCGAAGTTAAATCCATCCAACAACTTCTTGTTGAACGGACGCCAGGCAGCTGGACCAAGGTACATGTCCCAATCGACCACATCGGGATCAGGCTCGGTTTCCGCCGGTAACCAGCCACTCATTAACGCCTGCATCCCGGCAGGGTGTGCATACACTTTTTTTAGCTTGCCAAGCTTTCCTGTTCGAGCCAGCTCACAGGCGAAAGCAAAGTGCGGCAGGTTACGCCGCTGAGTTCCTGCTTGGAAAACACGTCCGGTACGTTCCATCGTATCGGCCAAGATCAAACTTTGATCAATGTTCTTCGTGACCGGCTTTTCACAATACATGTCCTTACCAGCCTTTGCCGCTGTCATCGCAGCGGTTGCATGCCAGTTGGGTCCCGTCGCGATTAACACCGCGTCGATATCGTCGCGATCCAAGACGTCACGGAAATCGCGATACATGTCGCAATTCTGATTGCCATTGTGTTTGTCGATAATTTGCTTGACTTCACCACGACGTTTCTGCTTGATGTCACATACCGCCGCGAACTGAACATCTTTTTGCTGCAAAAAACAACCAAGGTCATAGCCCCCCCGTCGTCCGATGCCGATCCCAGCGACGACAATCCTTTCACTTGGGGCAACCGCCCCGTCTAGGCCAAGAGCTGAACTTGGAATGATCGTCGGTGCGACAGCCACGCCGCCCGCGACGGCAGCAGCACTCTTCAGGAACCTTCGTCGTGGAACTTGTTTTGTTTTATTCGACATCGCTACTTCCTAATCGTGATAGTCATTCAATGCAGGACTGATCGTCATTCGACGTGAACAGCGGAGCACGATAACGCGCTCCGGACCACATCTCCCACCTTCAATAAGGTGATGATGGTCCTTCCCACCGGTCATTTGCGAGCTTCTACCTTCGTTACGCTCAACCCCGCGGCCGAGGCCAAGCAGAGGTGACGCGTGTTTCAATCGCCAATCAACTTTGCCAGCCGAATCCCGACCTGCCATTGAAACATGTTTCACCACTGCTGTGGCCAATGAAGCTCCGGATTCGCTCACTCCGCTCCTAAAATCTTACCCAAAGAGCAGTCTGCCTGACTCGTCAGCAATTGCCAAAGCCGCCGAATCCACACTCGCTGAAGATCATTTCTTGGTCAACTCGGTAGCGAATTGACGCGTCACGTCGCCGCAGAACCCCATTCACCAGGCATCTGCTTCAACTGGCAACCAATTCACATCACGTGTTGGAAAACTGGCTCGTAAATCGTGGTGAGTCATCCAGCAGATCGCCGCCGCTGCTGCAGTCTTCGCGGTGGTTCAGTCTGTGGAAATGAACACTCAGCAATTCAAAAAAAGGCTTCAACTCCAGCTCGAACGGTTTCGATGTAATCATCCGGCGACAAGACGCGGTGGCTGGATCGAAAAGCTCAATCCGAGATACAAATCAGTTCCTTGATAGTCCTCGCATAGAGCTTGCCATCTTCACTGGCGAGGCTCGAGAGTGTCCACGTTTTACCGGCTGGACCCAAGTCACCGATCGACACCAGCGCCGATTCGTCAAGTGTCGCGGCATCCCACCGAATGACATAGACGGTGCCGACCATTGTCGGCATATAAAGATAATCGCCAACCACGATCGGACTGGCCGCTGACACATGCCCCCATCCGCTCAACATGGCTCGCTTGTCCTGACAAACCACGAAGCCGTCAACGTTTTTGACATCGTTCTGGATTGCCTTATCCCACAGCCTCTCCGCCCCATTTTCAGTGTGAAGGACTTGCACCGGGACCTGTAAATATTCCACCTTCGCCGTCGAGAGATTCACACGGCCCAATAAATACTGATTGTGAGCACGGAAATAATGAAAATCGCCCACCAAGCAGTTTGTGTGATACGTGATGGCCTTGTTCTTTTTTGCCTTCGGTAGATCAGTCTTTTGCCGACTGACGTAGCTGCCTTTGTGCTGCTTCCATAGATCAACATTCTCGACCAACGAAATCGGTGGCTGCAAAGCACCTTGTCGCAAATCGATCAGGTGGTGCTGTGTTCCAACAAAGGCGGCTCCGCGTGAACCCTGCCAGACCGCATTTTGGTGAGCTGCGTAACCCTTGATTTCCAAGTCCCAGATCGTCTTCCCAGAAACAGCTTCAATTAAAGACATGCCATACGGCTCTTCCGGTGGTTGATGTCCGCCACCCCGCCCCGTCAGGATAGCCGCTGTCCCGTCATCGGTGTGGTTGAGCAGCGATGCAGCGTGCACCGAAGTCGCCGATTCAGCGACCCATTGAAGTTTACCAGTTGCCAAATCAAACGCATGAAGTCTTGTCCAAACCGATGGATCCCTCCCAAGCGGCTTGGCACCAGCCTTGGTGGTAGCCGATACCGGTAAATCTTTCGCGACGGTCTTGAGCAGAATTACATTACCATCATGAAAGATGGGTTCTTGCTGCCGCGCGTGATGTCGGCCAAACGGGACCCAATCGTGTTGCCAGATTAAACGGCCATCAAAATTAAATGTTCGAATCGATCCGCCAACATTGACAAAACAGACGTATTCTCCGTCGGTGACCGGAGATGCGGCTGTGTTATCACTAAAACCGCTTGCCATATCGGTAGCTCGCGTACCGGGAAGCTCACGCCGCCACAGTTCTTTACCAGTGACTGCATCAAAGCAGATCCCAAGAATCTCGCTGCCCAACTGCGCATCCGCTGTCACTGGTGCATGGCAAGTAACGAAGACTCGACCGTTCGCAACAACAGGCGTGCTCTCACCGGTGTTCGGCAAGGGTGTTCGCCAAAGTATATTTCGCCCCAACGCAACACTGAAATCCGTCGGTGCATGGCCAAGTATTTTGTAATCATGATTGGGTCCCGCTGCCTGTGGCCAATCACCAACCGCTGGCGTTGCGAAAAGCATCAGCCACAAACCCACATTGAAGTGACACCATACAACGGCTCGACGGTGGAACCCAGAACTAGAGCCGAGCCCGACATTTCGTTTCGTGATATCCATAATGCTCGATTCTATTCAAAATGTTGCGTCGCGAAAAACCAGCCAACAATAATGAACTTGTGATGGCCGCACTAGTAATATGCAACTGAAGGACGGGACAACTGAAGGACGGGGCAACACCCGCTTCACCGAGAGCTTGGTGCTGTCAAGCAAACTCTGCGAGCGAATGGTCGCAGTCTCGATTTTCACCTCCAGCTTCACGCCATGGGCCCGCAGGCAGGATATTACTCTGCTAACCCAGGCGTTACTCGCACATCATTATCGCTTGTCTACCGGCATCGCTCCTCAATAAGCACGTCGAAAATCCTTCCAGCCTTCGCTGCTGTCTCACCCGCGAAGACAGCATCAGCAGAAAATTTTCACTTTCTGAACATCCAAGCACGCGTGAATCGAGGCGAAAAACATCTGACTTGCATCGATCAGTCGACACGACGGTTGCTGACGTGGCCGATGTGCGAACATGATCACAGGATCGAAGAAACGTTCCCCGAGCTGGTATCATCGATCTACAGGCGGGTGCTCCGCGTGCAATTCCACCTTTGATTCGGAAGAATCATCCACGGGCGGCGAGATTGCAGGGGCGGGGCAACCAACATCGCAAACTAAACAGCCTGTTCGTCCGCCGCAACTCTACATGACCCCGAGAATCCATCCCTCCAAGTTAGCAACCTCGCGAACGTCCTCCGCAAGGGGTGGCTGGAAGTACTGATTCAAGAAGCCCAACCGATCTGTTTCCGCCAACCACCGTGCCACGCAATAGGCATCTTGCTGATCGACGCTGCGAGTCTGCCTGGGATACCGATTGCGAAAAATTGAGGGATAGACCTCAGCGATCACCGACTTTCCGGCCGGCACCTGCCATCCGTCAAACGGCCAAAAGTGCAGGCGATCTCCTACCTCGTCTCGCATGCGTCGCAACCAAGGCAACCCGGCGTGCGTCGACTTCGCAACAGAACCCTGAACGTCAAACTGAAAGACTGACTTCGCTGAACTCGTCCATTTCTCCGTCAAGCGAAACTCTTTGTTCGAACCTGTGCGATCTGGCATCCCCGAGTCTTGCTTTCTGATTGAATCAACGTGTATCTGCTCAGCATCGGTAGGCCAGTACTCACAAAAATCGTCAAGAAACTGCTTCCATGACTTCAGTGAGTACCGCTCGAAGTAACTCATCGGAAACGAGAACCCATGATCAATACCGGCGATGAATCTTGTGCCTTGGACAGCTTGATCAATCAACCATTCGGCAACCTCTTTGCGGCACCAATTACGACGTTTCTTCACCGTGCCAGCTGGCGACAAAACGCGACTCGGTTCCACCACTTCAGCGGCGGAATAAACCTGTAACGCCGACGTGCGACTAACAGGCGACTCACGCCCCGAATAATCAATTCCAATATGCAGCTCAAAATCGGATGAAAGCTTCATTGCTATCCCGTACGAGAGTCATTCTTAAAGATGATTCGAAATGTAACAGTGCCCAAGACAAGACGCACGTCCGGGGCAACAGGCAACCCAATACCCGGAGCAAACCGCAGGGTTACCGGGAGCAAACCGCAGGGTTACCGGGAGCTGACCGCAGGGTTACCGGGAGCAAACCGCAGGAGTACCGGGAACAAACCGCAGGGCAATCCGTGATGCAACGCTTCGCCCTCATTCAGCCGCCGATCTCTCATCGAGTGATTTTTTTAGCGATTGGTAGGAAACAGGCCGGCAACCGCCGAGCAGCAGTGGAGTATCACCCCGCCGGCAAAAGACGGCAATCGCACACGGCTAGCCAGGCTTCACGTTTTCCAGGCACGCAAGGGGAATTCTCTGCTCCCCGCCGATCAGATGGCCGTACCCAATGGCGTCTGAAACGCGACTTTCGCATGTTCACAGTTAAAAACTGCTGGAGGTTTATCGCTCATTTCATTAAGGTCAGCACTTGGATATCCTTCATTTACCTTCACCTCGTCGGATCGCATACGGACCAACCAGACATGAAACGATTAGCCTTGAGTGGGATCTGCTGCCTGATTTCTTGCATGGCTTGGGCTGCGGAGCAACCGCCGAATATCGTCTACATCATGGCAGATGATCTGGGCTACGGTGACTTGTCATGCTTCGGTCAAACCAAATTCGAAACGCCAAATATCGATCGCATTGCGTCAGAAGGGGTCACGTTCACCGATTACTACGCAGGGTCCACCGTTTGCGCACCGACACGCTGTGTCTTGATGACGGGAATGCACACCGGCCATACGTTCGTGCGGGGCAACCGCGAAGTGCAACCGGAGGGACAAGCACCGATGCCGGCGGACATCGTGACCTTGCCACGTCTTTTAAAGCAAGCTGGCTACACAACCGGGATGTTTGGCAAATGGGGCCTGGGTGCCCCAGGCTCGGAAAGTGATCCGATCAAACACTTTGACACTTTCTACGGCTACAACTGCCAACGGCAAGCCCACACCTTTTACCCCACTCATCTCTGGGACAACGATCGTAAGGTAACACTCGATGAAAAAACCTACTCGGCCGATCTCATTTCTGATCAGCTTTTGAAGTTTGTGAGAAACAACAAAGACAGGCCTTTCTTTGCGTATGTCCCCTTCACCATTCCGCATGCTGCCATGCATGTCCCAGAGGAAGATCATGCTCCCTGGGCAAAGAAATTTCCCCAATTCGATAATAAGATCGGTCGATACAGAGGCCCCGAAGTCAAAAATCCAGTGGCTGCCTTCGCCGGCATGATGACCCGCATGGATCGCCACGTCGGACAACTCTTGGCATTGCTGGACGAACTCGGGATCGATGACAACACGCTCGTTTCATTCACCAGCGATAACGGCCCCCACATGGAAGGTGGGCACGATCCAAAATTCTTCGATTCAAACGGTCCGCTTCGTGGACACAAGCGAGATCTTTACGAAGGCGGCATCCGTGTTCCCTTCGTCGCCCGCTGGCCAGGCAAAATCAAACCTGGCACAAAAGTTGATCTGCCCGTCGCCATGTGGGACGTCATGCCGACTTGCTTGGCCATTGCCGGTGTCAATGCACCCGCGGAAATTGATGGCATCAGCTACTTGCCAGCATTACTTGGCCAACCAGAACAGCAAGCGAAGCATGAATATCTCTACTGGGCCTTCTATGAACGCGGCGGTAAGCAAGCAGTTCGTTGGGGCAAGTGGAAAGGCGTACGCAACAATGTCGGCAAAAGCCCGAACTCCACCATTGAGCT
>JAYZAR010000165.1:0-15908 GCA_036339635.1 Planctomycetota bacterium
GACTACGCGTTGGTGTACGCCAGTAAAAGCATTGTCACAAAGGGGGCAAAGGCATCTCAGCGCGGAATGAGACGAGCTGCTGCCGTGCTCCCATCGCCACGTCGGAGAAGACAGCCTTTCACTGATCTGGAAGAGCCGATCACATTGGAAGGTGAGCAAGAGGGGTCTGAGGCAGGGGAAGAAAAACGCTCAGAACCGAAGATCAAATTCATGCGGCCAAAACGAAAGCAGGCCGATGCGGACGAGGACCAAAAATCGCTCGATGAGGATCTTCCAGAAGAGGACGAATCGGATTCCGAAACTGACGCGTACAACGAGGAAGCGGGCGAAGGATACGAGTACGAGGATGAAGAGCAGTCAGAAGAGAAAAGTGACGCGATAGCGACTCGTGACGTCGAAGTCGAGGATGAGACGCTACAAGTGCGAAACGATCAATCTCATGATGTGCCGCACCCTAAAGTGCGGGTGCCGCAACCCAAAGCACGCGGGTCGGAGGCCAAAGTCGATCCACGGAAAGAGTTGTTTAAGAACGTTCAGGAAGCCGCACCTTCGGGACTCGAGGACTACCGGTTGCCGAGCTTGGAACTGTTAGAGCAGAGTGATGATATTTGCTTTGAGGAACAGTTGCATGAGGTACGCCGGAAAGCACGCATCCTCGAAGAAACCTTCCAAGATTTTGGTTTTAATATCCGCGTCGTGGAGATCGAAACCGGTCCCGTGATCGCGCAGTACGAGATTGAATTGGAAGCCGGTTTGCGATTAAGCAAAATCACCGGACTGGCAGATGACCTTGCCATCGCGCTGCGTGTTCCTAGCGTACGGATCGTCACGCCGCTGCCAGGAAAAAATACAGTTGGTATCGAGGTGCCCAACGAGTCGCGGCAGGTTGTACGATTGCGCGATGTGATTGAGGAATCAGACACGCGGACGGCGAAGATGAACATCCCTGTTTTCTTGGGGAAGGATGTCTCCGGAAATCCGATGGTCGTCGATCTCGCGAAAATGCCACACCTCTTGATCGCTGGTCGAACGGGCACCGGTAAGAGTGTTTGTTTGAACGCGATTATCACTTCGGTCTTGATGTGCTGTCGGCCGGACGAAGTGCGGATGCTGATGATCGACCCCAAAATGGTTGAACTCAGTGGCTATGGGCGGCTGCCGCACCTGATGCATCCAGTGATCACAGACATGAAAAAGGCGGAAGCCATCCTGGCGTGGGCCGTTGACAAAATGGAGGAACGATATTCTCTGCTGGCTAAAGCGGGAGTCCGGCACATCAATAGCTTCAACGATCTTGGACGCGATGAAGTGTTGCGTCGGTTGGAGGTTGATGATGAAGACCAAGCTGGAAACATCCCTGAAAAACTCCCCTTCATCGTGATTGTTGCTGACGAAATGGCTGATCTGATGATGACTGCCGGCAAAGACGTCGAACAGCATATCATCCGATTGGCGCAAAAGAGCCGTGCTGTTGGAATCCACTTGATCTTGGCGACCCAAAAGCCAACCGTGGATGTCATTACAGGTTTAATTAAAAGTAACTTGCCTGCACGTCTGAGTTTTCAAGTCGCCAGTAAAACGGACAGTCGCGTTGTATTGGACGAAAATGGGGCTGATAAATTACTGGGTAATGGTGACATGCTGTTCTTGTGGCCAGGGACCAGTACGCTGATTCGCGGACAAGGAACTTTTCTGTCCGATGATGAGATCGACAAGGTCTGTGACAAATGCAGTACCGCGGAACAGAACTTTGTCGGTGAGTTAATGAATCTCAAGATTGAACAAGAAGAAGAGGGTGAAGGCACGAGTCTGGAGAAATTGAAAAAGCGTGATGAGCTTTATGATAGCGCGATTGAAGTCGTGATTCGTGAAGGGCGTGGGTCGTGTTCGTTACTGCAGCGTTGTTTGGGGATCGGCTATGGGCGGGCAGCCAAGTTGATCGATTTTATGGCCGAAGATGGAGTCGTTGGTGAGTACAACGGCAGCAAAGCTCGTGAAGTCATCATGACGATGCCCCAATGGGAAGCCATGCAAGGCTTGGAGTCAGAGGAGACCGAGGAACCGGTCGCCACCGCAACGGTAATCCCCAAAAGGGAAAAGTCTGAACCGGTGGCCGAAAAGGCTTCGAAAAGCAAGCTTCAGCCAATACCATCTGAAAAAGATCAGCGCGAGTCACTTGGGGTGGTGAATTCGTCGGCAGAAGTGGATTCAACGGCACCCGTGCAGTCAGCATCGAGAACCGGCTTAGGCGAAATGTCTGAGTACGATGACGAGCAGGATGACGTGGTGGAGGAAGCTGCCCTCGATGCGGAAAACCAAGAAAAACGGTGTGAATCCGAAGCTAGCATGGTCAGCGAGGGTGTAGAGGCTGATTACGAAGACGTTGATTACGAAGATGAAGACGAAGAGTACGAAGACGAAGAGTACGAAGACGAAGAGTACGAAGACGAAGAAGACGCGGCATAGGAACGTCGCTCGCTTGTAGGTTTTGATTAGCCACCTTGCTTGAATGATCAGCGTTGGCCTGATATACCGATCCGGCTCGCCTACGGTAAATGGGTCCTTAGTTGTTTGATGGGTCCTTAATTGTGATATCTGATTTTGAATCGACGCTGTCTGACGGTTCGATTGCGGCGATTTTGCCAGCTGCCGGGTCAGGGCAACGCTTTGGATCGCAATCCAATAAATTGTTCGCTCAGCTGCTGGGCAAGCCACTTTGGGTTCACGCTGTGCAGCGTCTTGCGGCTCGCCACGAAGTTGGCCGGATTGTGATGTCCGTTTCGGAGCAGGACCATGACACGTTTGCGAAACAATTGAGCTCGGAAGAGTGGGGCTCGCTATCCCCTAGGTGTTCTGTCGAATTGGTTCTCGGTGGCGCTGAACGTAGCGAGAGTGTTTGGGCGGCCTTGTCCCATTTGGAAGGTGATTCGGCTGTCGGTCTGGTCGCGGTCCATGATGCCGCACGGCCGCTTGTTCGCGATCAAGATTTGGCAGCGGTCTTTGCAACCGCCGCAAACGTGGGTGCTGCGATTCTAGCGACGCCCCTAGCCGCCACGCTAAAACGGGATCTGGGTGGCCAATCTCGCTCTGCGACGATCGATCGACGCGAACTTTGGACAGCCTTGACACCTCAAGTCTTTCGAGCCGGGTTGTTGATTGAGGCCTATCGGAAACACAATGGACGACCTGCGACCGATGATGCTCAATTAGTCGAACGTCTCGGGCATGATGTCGCCCTCGTTACCGGGGCGGCGGATAATCTCAAAATCACTTACCCAGAAGATTTGCTGGTCGCTGAGGCGATCCTTACGCAGCGAAATAGATCATGACAGACCCAAACCTGTTGGATGAACTCCGTTGGCGCGGTTTAATTCATCAATGCACTGATACGGATGAATTGGCCAAATTGCTCGCATCCGGTTCGCAAACGGTCTACATCGGATTCGATCCAACCGCCGACAGTTTGCACGTTGGTAGCATGATGCAGCTGATGATGTTGCGTCGGTTCCAGCGTGCTGGCCATCGCCCCATTGCACTGGTGGGCGGAGCCACGGGGATGATTGGTGACCCCAGCGGCAAAAGTGAGGAACGCAATCTACTTTCGGCTGAGCAGCTCGAAGCAAATGTTGCCGGCGTCGCTTCGCAAATGAGGCGTTTTGTGGATTTTGAGGGTCCTCAAGCTGCGTTGCTGCTGAATAACTTTGATTGGATGCAAGGCTACTCGTACCTCGAGTTTCTTCGCGATGTTGGCAAGAGCTTCCCGATTGGAGTCATGCTTGGTAAAGATTCGGTGCGTTCACGCTTGGAAAGTGAAGCGGGATTAAGTTACACCGAGTTCAGTTACATGTTGTTGCAGGCATACGACTTTGTGCATCTCAATCGCGAACATGGATGTCTGATCCAAGCGGGCGGCAGTGATCAGTGGGGGAACGTGACCGCCGGAATCGATTTGGGCCGACGGATGTTGGGGAAGCAGTTGTTCGGCATTACAGCGCCGTTGTTGACCACGACCGACGGCCGAAAAATGGGTAAGACCGAGCAAGGCGCGATCTGGCTGGCAGCCGACCGGACGAGTCCCTATCAGTTCTATCAATATTGGCGGCGGGTCGAAGATGCGGACGTGATGCGGTGCATCGCGTACCTCACCGAAATTGAGCGAGAAGAATTCGATGCGCTCCAAGAGGCAACCACCGCTGATCCGGGGCGTCGGGTGGCTCAGAATCGACTCGCCGAATGGATGACACAGTTGGTGCATGGGACGGAAGGGCTGGAATCTGCTGAAAGGGCTTCCAAGATTTTGTTTGGTGGTGAAATCGGTAAGCAAACCGATGCTTCTTTGGGCGAAATCTTTGCGGATGTGCCGAGCAGCGAAATCGCTCGCAGCCAATTGGACGGTGATGGGTATTGGATCGTCGAAGCATTTCAGGAAGCTGGCCTCGCTGGCAGCGGTGGCGAGGCGCGACGTGCAATCAAGGATGGTGGTGCTTATGTCAACAATGTTCGCATCACCGATGGTCAAGCTCGTTTGACCGAAAGCGATCTCGCAAGTGAAACCGTGATGGTGCTGCGAAAAGGCAAACGCAACTACGCCCTGTTGAAGTTTAAATAGCGGTTGATTTCGTCACGGGGTGTTTAACGCGTCAACCGCTTCGCTGAGATCGATTCTGGTTGCACTGCACGGTTCCATTACGGTTGAGGCCTGTCTGCCGATTCAAGGTTACCGTTAGCTAATTTTTCGCAAGCGTTTTGTTAACGCAGCAAGGTTTGTCGACAGACATCGCTGATCGTGTCGGCGGAGGCGAGGTGGAAGGTGGGGATTTTGGATGCGATCAGCGGACCAGCGATGGAGGAGTAATCGTTGATGTCGTGGGTGTTGATGATGACCGCCACGGCTCGTCCGCGACGTTGCAAGCCGATCAATGCCGCGATGGTTTCTGGTTCGGCTTGCTGCAGGATAACCAGTAAGGTTGTTTCAGCGGAGAGTTGTGATTCGCATTCAACCAGCAATTCAGAAAACGTCAATCCATCGGTGATCTCCAGTCTTGCCAAGGTGCGCATGATCTCGCGTAGATGATTTGGTCCGCGAGCCGGTGCAAGAATGATGGGACGCAGGCGTTCACTTTCATCTAGCATCGAAGCTGCCGCCTGGGCGAGACCTCGGACTCGATGATCACCCTGCCAGCCTTCTTGGCGAATTCTGTCGGCAGCATCCCGAGCATTGGTCGCGATACCGACTGGTTCGTTCGATTCGTGCAAGGCCGTTGCGATCGATGCTGCGGCCGTGATCGCGAGGTCACTGCGTACCGGTTCGTGCCGTTGTGGCGTCGTCCGCTGGTGGAGGTCCATGATTAAAGTCGCGCCGATGATCGACGAAGGTTCGTAGACCTTGCTATGGAGTGTGCCGGTTCTGGCGGTCGCCGACCAATGCACACTTCGCATCGGATCGCCTGGCTCCCATTGTCGGATTCCCCGCAGTCGGGTCGGATCATCCATGATGCTTTCCCGCATCCGAATTTCACCAATCGGTCGTCGGGATCCGATCTCGTACGTTGTGAGTGGCACGACTCGGGGCAGGACGGTGACATATTGCGGCTGATTGCCGGCTCGATAGCGTCGGTACAGCCCCATCATATCCCCGGTTTCGAGAATCGTAGGGCCGACTTGAAAGTAACCGCGGCGATTGCAGCCGATTTGGTACTTTAGTTTGCGGGTCGCTTGGCCCCACACCATCAGCAAACGAATGCGATCTCCACTCACTTGCAAGCGAGTGGAATCATACGACATTGCCTTTGCCGGCAGCAGATCTTCTACCAGTAACCAGAGTACTGGAAGCTTGCTCTGGTTGGTGACGGTGATCACGACTTCGTGTGTTGATCCGGCTGTTAACTCTTTGTCACCTCCTTGGCGGGACGCGACCGTTGCAGTCGACCAAGTTTTGGTCAAAAAGAAGTTCACCGCAATCAGTAAGCCGACTGCGATTGCGGCCATGATCCAGAGCGCGGCTCCTGAGACCATACCCAGTAGCAGCAGAGTGCTGATCGCAGCGATCAGCGTGAACTTTGGCGCCGGCGCGGACTGGGGGAAGGATTGGTTCATCGCAACAATATCAGGATGCCTCGATCGTCGGCACCGCGATCTCACCGACAATCTCGTGGAGGACTTGCTCGGCAGACACTTTTCGGAGCCGACTCTCTGGTTTGACGATCAAACGGTGATTCATCACGGGATCGATAATCCGTTTGACATCGTCCGGCAGCACATACTCTCGGCCCCGGATGGCGGCCATCGCTTGAGCACACCGGAAAAGTGCAATCGTGGCTCGGGGACTGCCACCCAACGCCAAGTCATTATGGCTGCGAGTCTGTGAGACGATCTGCAGCAGGTAGTGACGAACTCGAGGGACCACGTGCACTCGACGAACCGTTTGTTGCGCCGCGGCGATCTCCTCCGCGGCCGCTACCACCTGCAGGCGATCGACCGGATGAGAAAACTGAAGCATTTCGAGCATCCGCAGTTCTTCATCCATCGCTGGGTAGCCCAGACTGAATCGCATCATGAAGCGATCCAATTGAGCTTCGGGAAGCGGGAAGGTTCCTTCGTGGTCGACCGGGTTCTGCGTGGCGATCACCATGAATGGGGGCCTCAATGCGTGGGTCGTGCCATCCACGGTGACGCGGGATTCCGCCATCGCTTCGAGTAAAGAAGCCTGCGTTCGCGGTGTGGCACGGTTGATCTCATCGGCCAACAGCACCTGGGTGAATACGGGACCGGGACGAAATTCAAATTGGCTTGTTTTCTGATTGAAAATCGAAGTGCCGGTGACATCCGAGGGCAATAGGTCAGGCGTGCATTGAACTCGCTTAAATTTGCAGCCAACGCTCCTTGCCAACGCTCTTGCTAGCATTGTTTTAGCCACACCAGGGACATCTTCCAGCAAGACATGCCCCTCGCTCAGCCAGGTAACGAGCGACAGCACGAGCTGTTTGCGTTTCCCAACGATCGCCTGTTCGACATTGGCAATCAATCGTTTCGCCAAGTCCCCCACGTCGGCAGCGGAAGTGGGATTTCCTTTTTTTGCAGCCGGATCAGCCGTCTTTTTTCCGGGCAACACGGTCGGATCTGTGGGGTCGTGGGAATTATCGGGGTCGCCGGAGTTCCCTGGGGTCGAGGTCATAGGGGCTCTGGGAAAATTGGAAAAGGAAAACGGCACTACGGTTGCTGCTATTATGATAGTCATTGAGTCACCGCCTTGGTGGCAGGCCCGGCATCGCAGGTTTGCAAATCATGCAGCTGATCCCCAATCTACTGATGACCGACGATGATTCGGCGTTTCGGCAAGTGGTTGCTGAAGGTCTGAGTCGAGCCGGATTTCACGTGACCGAAGCTCGGGACGGTCAAGAGGCTTTGGACCTGCTGGAAACGTCGGAAGTACATATCGCACTGATCGACGTCCATATGCCCCGCGTGACCGGGTTGGAAGTGATTCAGCAACTGAGTGAACGCGATCACAGCCCCCCCTGTGTTTTGATGTCAGCCCAGTTGGATGAGACGATTCGCCGCGAGGCGGAGCGTCTGAGAGCCTATCGCCTACTCAGTAAGCCGATTCGGTTGAATCAGTTGACCGATGTCGTCTGTGCCGTCCTGGCTGACGTCTATGGGTGGCAAAAACCGCTCGCTTGAGTTCTTGGCTCGGCGCAAAGTCTCGTTTGCGCCGCGGCTTTGATGCACGCTTTCCGGCTTCGGCCCCGATCGCGTCCCTTTGGGAAAATGTACCAGTCTGTGTTCTGCCGCGTGCAAGTCGGCTGAATCTATTTTGGGTTTGATCACGCTGCGTTAGTTTGGGGTAGGTGAGCGAATCTAAAGTGGTTGAATCAGCACGATATCATTGACCCGCAGGTTCGACGACCTTGTGAACGGCGGAAGAAAGAAGCTGGCTTACGCCGTCACTTCCACGGTTGTCTTGAGAGTTATGCGAGCGAGAAAATGGACGCATATCTGTTCCTCCGTTTTCTGTATTGTCCCCACTTCCAGTATGATTGAACGGAACATACCTCGGTTTCGCATGGACAGAAACAATGATTCGTTCGGCTTGGTTCTCGCTTCTCTGTTTTTTGGTCGTTTCCGCCGATGCGGCTGACCGACCGAACATCATGATCATCATGGCGGATGATTGCACTTACAACGATCTGCCGTTGTACGGTGGTGAAAACGCCATGACGCCAAATCTGGAGCAGTTAGCGACCGAAGGGCTGACGTTCAACCGAGCGTATCTCGCCGAGGCGATGTGCCAACCGTGTCGGGCGGAGTTGTATTCTGGCCTGTACCCAATGGGAAACGGTTGTGCTTGGAATCACAGTAGTAGCTATCACGATACTCGCAGTATGCCTCATTACTTAGGCGAAGCTGGTTATCGTGTTGGGATCTCAGGTAAGGTTCATGTCAAACCCAAGGGAGCATTTCCGTTCGAAGCAGTGGCTGGATTCGATGCGAGTTGTGTTCGTAGTCCAACGCGAAGCCATGACTTGGCAGGCGTAAAGGAGTTCATGACACGAGATCAGGCTTCGCCTTTTGCGCTCGTCGTTGCTCTTGTCGAGCCACATGTGCCATGGGTCATGGGGGATGCATCCGCTTATCCGCAAGAAAAGATTCAATTGCCTGCCAACGTTGCTGATACTTCACTTACACGGGAGGCATTTTCGCGTTATCTCGCCGAGATTACCTATATGGATGGGCAGGTGGGTGAATTGTTGGATGCTTTGGCAGCCACCGGCCACCGTGATGACACACTCGTGCTGTTTACATCCGAGCAAGGGTCACAGTTTCCGGGTAATAAATGGACCAACTGGGATACCGGCGTGCACACCGCATTGATGGCTCGATGGCCTGGCATCGTTCCTGCTGGGCAGCGGACCGAAGCGATCGTGCAATATGCTGATGTCCTGCCAACGTTGCTGCAAGCAACGGGGACAGAGTATGACCCGCAAGAATTCAATGGAAAAAGTTTTTGGGACGTGCTTCAAGGGAAGAAGAAGACTCATCGACAATATGTGTACGGAATGCACAACAATGTTCCTGAGGGACCTCCCTATCCAGTCCGGACGATTAGCGACGGTGAATATCGATACGTTCTTAATTTGAGTCCCGAACGACTCTACATCGAAAAGCATCTGATGGGCATCAAAGGGGATGGACTTTTGAACAATCCCTACTGGCAAACCTGGGTTTGGGATTCTTGGGAAACACCACGCACTTACGATCTGGTCCAACGGTACATGCAGCGTCCTGCTGAAGCGCTTTATCATACGGCGGCAGATCCGTATGAGCTAAACAATCTGATCGGTCAGGCTGAGTACGCGGAACGTGTCAACGGGTTCCGGCAACAGCTGATCTCTTGGATGACGGCACAGGGTGATCCAGGCATTGAATTGGATACGCCTTTGTCGCACCAAGCTGCTCGCCGGGGTGAGCATCGTTTTCAAACGCCTGGCCGCTCCGAAGCACTACCCGATCCAGAGCGTTGAAAGAAATGGTGCCGAAGGATCGCCGTTGTCACAAACCACCGGGTAGACGCCTGCCGACCTCTACGATGATGGGCTAAGTCGGCCAAATTGTCGAACTGATCAGGTTTTACGGAACTGCATGTAGGCCAACGTGTGCACTGGTAAGAGGACCAGGCACATTGTGGCGGCATAGCTCAGCACGACGCCGGAGGTGGAGTAGTAGTAACCGCTGATCCACACGGCAACTCCCGTTGAAATTGCTCCGATCAGTGAGGCGCGGAAAAGAGGTTGCGCCCGTTGCGACAGAACGTAAAAACCTTGGACCGAAGCGAGGTGGCTGGCAACGCACCCGAGGCTTAATACGGCGACCTGCCACCAAGCAATGAAACGTTTTTCCAAGCCCATCTCAAGGAAGGGCAAACAGGCGATTGCTGCGACGAGTGCGAATAAAGCGGTGATCAAAAGGGATGTCGATACCAAAGCAGTGCGACGCCACATCGTGCCTGCCTGTTCTCGATCGCCGGCCCCGTGGTGCGCGGAAACAATCGGGTATCGGGTTTGGACCCAGGCGAGTGCAAGCATTTGAATTGGCGTTGTCACTGCCAGAGTCATTCCCAGCGGTGCGGCCTTGGCATCGCCGTGGAACTTCAAGACGATCACGGTGAAGAATTGCGTGGCAAAATGAAACGCCACGGCGATCAACGCCAGTCGCCACTGCATGGGCAAGACATCTTGTTTCCAAGTAAATTTGGAGTCTTCGTTCGTTGCGTCACGAAACTGGCGGAAAAAGTCTGCCTTCGCAATGAAGGTGATGTAGATCGCTAAAATCGATTGGACTGCGGATGCCACGACAAGAGCCCATAGACCCATTCCACTCGCCAAGGCAGCCCAAACCACCAAACTGCCTGCGATCATTTGCACGAGCCGAAAACGATAAATGAATTCACGAAATCCAGCTCCCTCGAGAATCGATAGAGCCGGCGCGAGCCAAACGGAGATTGCTGCGATCGGCACCAATGTCACCAGTGGTCCCTGCCAGGCAACGGTGGAATCAACCAGGGTGTACCAGCCGAAGCCCATTGCCGAAGCAGCGAACAGAATGCTTGCGGCACTAAACCATCGAAATGAGGATCCGATTAAGTCCCGCATTCGAGCAGCCGAGGCAATCCAAGCCGGATTCGATTCGTAATCCTCGCATTCAGCTGACTCGTTTTCGATCTTTCCCATCGCAGCCGTCTCGTGGCTTGAATGGCTGACCAAGACATTCAGCAAGCCCAATTCAAAGTAGGCTTGGATGCCGATAACACCGACAATGCCGTAATAGACACCTTGTTCGGAGAGCGTCAGAGTTTTGATTAGCAACAGAATGGTGATCGGCCCTGACAAAGCCTGCCAAAATCGTCCCCCAATCGCGTACGCGAGCGTCCGGTCGAGTTGCAGTCGATCACGTATTTCACGCAGCATAGTGATCGGCTCGCTGATCGAGGTAAGGGAGGCGTCTGCTTCGAATCCAGTCGATCGGTGGTCGATATGACATGGATTGATGGACGCGTGTGGTTGCGCGGAGCAACCAATTCTCACGTTTTTTGAGTTGTGAAGACAAGGTGAATTGAGCGGTGCACGGTTCGGTGTTCGCTGGGGAGTGATGCTTGTTGAATTCGTACCTCGCCGCCAATGCTGGCTCAATCATCTGCCGGAGGTGCCTTGGCAGAGATTTCAACTTATCCCATTTGCCGAAATTGGTTCGAGCCGAATTGCCTCTGAGACGATACGCAACGAGTCGCCAAAACGCCCAATTTTGAGATCGGAATTGGTTTGTATGCGGACAACGATTTTGGGTTAGGAAAAGGTTGCACTATGTGCGGAGTTTTCGCCGAAATCGAACTAGGGCACGACCGGCGCGATAAAAGGAAAGTGAAGGTAGCGTTCTTATATGGAGTGGTTTTCCCGGTTGGAATCTCGCCGTCCGATTTCCCCAAAAGAGAATTGTGTCAGCCAGCGAGACGATAGCGGCAAGCCAAAACAAACCGGAGAAAGGGTGCCGCCGCAAAGCAACGATTAGCATCTGTAACGCCGATGTTGGGTTCCCCGATTTGAGTGCGATGTTGATCCAATAGATCCGACGATTCCAATCGTCTTTTTTCGGTGGCGGAATGTCTTGCGTTGGGTGTTCCAACGGTGGAAGGCCACGCCGCACCCGAGCCTCATTGTGGATCTGGTGTCCTTGTGTTCTCTGTTCGATATTGACCGTCCAGTTGGCCGACGTCGAATGAACCCGATAACAAAGATGAATCGCCGGTACGTTGGCAAGTTGACCGACTTCAGCCAGTCGCATCCACAAGTCATAGTCCTCAGCGCAGGGGTAGCGTTCGTCGTATCCACCCGCTTTGAGGACGGCTGATTTTCGAACGGTGACGCAAGATTGAAAAAATGCGTTTGCCTCCCCCGAAAGATGTTGACGATCGATCGAATCACTATCGAGCGGATGGCTGACAGGGCCGATCGCTAGTCCTGTTGCAGTCATGCAGTACCCTTGCCCGCTGACAGCTACGCAATCGGGGTGCTCGTTCAAGTAGGCAACTTGGTCAGCGAGCCACCCGGGTGATGCAATGTCATCGCCGTCCAGCCAGGCAACGAATTCGGATTCGGCTAGCTTTAGCAAACGATTGCGTGTTTTCGCACGACCTTGATTTGGTTGGGTCTCAATGCGGATGCAGTTTTCGGTCGCGGCCCATTTTCTAGCAACGTCTAGTGAGCCATCCGTCGAACCGTCATCGAGCACGATGATCGACACGGCGCCGTCATATCGCTGTAGCAGGACGCTTTGAATCGCATCAGCGAGGTAGGCATCCAAGTTGTAAGCCGGGATCACCACCGTCACTCGGTCAGCATGATTACTTCGCGTTTTCATCACCAACTAGCGACCTTGTGAGACGCGAGATCGAAGACTGCAAATTCACCACGATCATTGATTCGGTGGTTTTGGTCGCAGTCATGCATGGAATCGATCGTTGGCTCGGTATTTCGATTATTAAACGCTGGCCCATTGGGCGTCGGAAAAAATCAAGGGACCACTCGGTCACCAACATCGTGCTCCGATAACCGCTGGAGCGGTTCCCGGCCCGACGCTCGCAGTATAAAAGCCGATTATCATCAAAGCAGCTACCGGTGGAAAGATCGACTGATTTCACAATTGAGGGTGTCCAGTTCTGACGGTATTGTCTTCACAATTTCGTCATCTTTGAGAGAACTCGATTGCCGTTGCCGAACAATGTGCCCTGGAGTAACGTACGTTGTTGATTGAAGAATCGTGGCATTGGTTCAGTCGAATTAGCTTATCAGATCGGTTTTCCGCTTGAGTAACACAAAACCAGATGCGGGGCGTGTTGGCATCGCCTACGAGCCTGTATTAAGCGGCTGTCTGTCGGAGAACTGTTACGACGATCCCGATGTTATCCGACGTCTCGTGCGTACGGCGATGACCGAATTTGGGCTCGGTCGAAAGAATCCCGAGGTCCCCTTCGCGGATATCATCTTGCCGGGACAGACTGTTCTCGTGAAGCCTAACTGGGTCTATCACCAGAACCAAGCTCCGTATGGCAACGAGAGTCTTGTGACGCATCCAGAGATTGTTCTGCAAACACTTTTGGAAATCACTGCTGCGAAACCAGTGCAGGTCATTCTGGGTGATGCTCCGATTCAGGGATGTGATTGGACCAAGTTAATTACTCCTGCATTTCGATCACGCTTGGAAGAGATCGAGGCAACTTCGGGGGTCCCGATTAAATTAGTCGATTTCCGGCGAACGGTGACAGAGACAGAGAACTTAGAGGACGGTGTCAAGGTCGATCAAAGAGATCGAGAGCGTTACGTATTGTTCGACTTGGCGAATGAGAGTTGGCTCGAACCTGTTTCGGATCCTCAAGGACGGTTTCGGGTAACGAACTACGATCCGAGTGAGCTCGCGAAAAGGCACCAACCGGGGCGGCATCAATACTTGCTGTGTAAAGAAGCGTTCGAAGCTGATGTCGTCATCCAATTGCCAAAACTCAAAACACATCGCAAAACGGGTGTCACCGGAGCGATCAAGAATCTAGTTGGCCTGAACGGCAACAAGGATTTTTTGCCCCATCATCGTGTTGGTGGTTCCAAAGTTGGGGGTGATTGTTATCAGGGGCGTAATCTTCGCATGCGGACAGTCGAATGGTTGCTCGATTCGGCGAATCGAAATTTGGGCCGGCCAGTGTATGGGACCGTGCGAAACTTGGCAGACGTGCAATCGCGGGTCATTCGTAAAACTCCCATCGGAGGGTTGGAGGGCAGCTGGTACGGAAACGATACCTGTTGGCGGATGGTGTTGGATTTGAATCGCATACTCCATTACGGGACGATCGACGGCGAGCTTGCCAGCACGCGTCAGCGCGTGATCTATTCGCTGACGGATGCTGTCGTGTGTGGCCAAGGTGATGGTCCGCTGGCGCCTGAACCCTTACCGCTGGGTGTGGTTACCTTCGCTAGTAACTCGGTAGCGGCTGACTCGGTTCACTGCGTCTTACTTGGAATCAATCCAGAGCGGATTCGTTTGGTTTGCGCAGCGCGTTCGGAATCACGTTGGATGCTACTCGATCAGGGAAGCGTCCCCTATGCTGCGGTCGATGCTCGTTCGTTGCGATTGAGTGAGATTCGTGACACGATTGGAGTCAACGCTCGTTTGCCGGAAGGTTGGGCTGGGCAGGTGGAATTCGAGGTGCCGGTCCGTTGATCATTGCAATTCAGACGGACGACTTTCCCTGGCCAAGAGGAGCCCATCCGGATGCCTCCGCACCACGTTGGGCAAAGGAAATCGAGGCTGCCGGTCATCAAGTGCGTTGGGTCGATGTTTACCGACCCGACATCCTGAAACAATTGCGTGGTTGTCATGGATTCTTGTGGCGGCATGCCCATGTGACAGAGATGCGTCATATTGCTCATCGGTTGCTCCCAGTGATCGAGCAAGAGATGGGCCTTGTCGTTTACCCAGATCAGCGAACCAGTTGGCACTACGACGATAAAATCGCGCAAGCTTATTTATTTGACGCACACGAGATTCCGGCGCCCAAGACCTGGGTTTGGTACGACCGCGAGGGAGCTCTGCGGTGGTGTGCCGAGGAGGCTGAATTCCCGATCGTGGTGAAGCTGTGGGCCGGGGCTGGTTCAGTGAACGTGCGATTGGTTCAAACCGTTGATGCAGCCCAGCGATACGTTCGGCGAATGTTTGATCACGGGATGTACGCATCCGATTCATCCAAGAGTACAAGGGAACGGGTCAAGGACTTGTTGCGGAACTCATGGGCAAGGTTGCGGCCGGGAACCGTGATGAACCTGCCCGATCCCTACTGGGATGTGCATTATCGATATGCCCTCTTTCAAGAATGGTTGCCGGGGAATGATTTCGACACTCGCGTTACAGTGATCGGCAATCGCGCTTTTGGATTTCGGCGTTTCAATCGACAAGGCGATTTTCGAGCTAGTGGCAGTGGTCATCTCGATTGGAACCCCGAGCAAGTTGATCCCGCATTTATACGTCTGGCGTTTGACATTGCGGAGCGGTTGGGTACGCAGAGTTGCGCGATGGACGGACTGTATCGTAACGGCGAAGCAGTTGCGTGTGAGATCAGCTACACGTATTCAAGCAGAGCTGTGCATGAATGCCCCGGCCATTGGCGGTTAATCAGGACGGAGAATGGAACAGACCAACTTGAATGGCGCGAGGGGCCGCTTCATCCTGAGTCGGCCCAGATTCACGATTTTCTGCAGCGGCTTGAAACAACCTCGTAAAAAACTTGGCATTGCGGTGGAATCCTTACCAAGGCCTATCGCTCTTAAGGAGCATTCTATGCCCCGGGCTGATTTTCGGGCGAATTTCCGGATGGCGGTTGGCTCTTTCGTTGATCGATCCATCCGTACAGCATGCCACCCACCACAACGCTAATCAAAGCCGCGGCGGCCTGCTTGGGTTCGCCAACCCCGTATAGGGTTGCCAGGAATAAAGTTCCCAAGACGTAAATCATCGCTGGCAAGCCACCGAAGAGGAGCTTCACCTGAGGGTCATGGCGACGGATCACAAACAACATCGCGACCGTCAATGCTGAGCAGACCGAAAGTGTTAGGCCGAGGTAGCCGAGCAGGTCTTTCAGTGTCGCCAGCGAGATAACGACAATCGCAATCATTGCCTGGAACCAAATCGCGATCGTGGGTGCTTGGTCATTGAAGCGGAACCATTGCGGGAAAAATCCATCATCGGCCATCTTCGCGTAAACTCGTGGTCCGGTCATCATCAACGCCGAGACGGATGTGAACAGGGAAATCACAATCACGATTCGAACGGAATTCGCCAAGGTGTCACCGCCGATCGCATTGGCTGCGGTC
>JAYZAR010000166.1:0-13399 GCA_036339635.1 Planctomycetota bacterium
TCCAGCGTGACAGTCGATCGTTCTGGAAAAACGCATAGGGTTCTGCCTGAATTCCCGCCGGTAGGGTGAGTGAATAGTCAAAGCCGTGATCACGTGGGCCATCATGAAAACGTTGCGAGAGATCCGCATCACGAAAGTTCGTCGCGCGTTTGCCGTCTTTGCGAAGAAAGGTCGAGCCGAGATGCCCCTTTCCAAAGAATGCAGTGGCGTACCCCGCGTCTCGTAGCCGATCCGCGATCGTTTGCTGTCCTGGCAAAATCTGGCTGCCGTCGAAGTGAGACCAAGTTCCGCCCGGCAAGCGGCCACGGTAAACGTGGTTGCCGGTGAGCAACGCGTAGCGAGTCGGAGCGCACACCGAAGCGGACGAATGGGCTTGCGTAAAGGTGACTCCCTTGGCTACGAGTTCATCGAGGTTCGGAGTGGCGAAGCCAGCCCCCTCGGGATTCAAAGCGTTCACATCGCCGTAGCCCATGTCGTCCATTAGAAAGATCAGAACGTTGGGCGGGCGGTCTGCTCCAAGTAGTGGCAAAGCGCTGGCAACGAGAATCAGGGAGGCAAGGAGGCAATGGGCTCTCATGACGTTGCTGCTTTCACATGCTCTAAAAGGTTATTGACCTGCTTAGGTGGTCGCAGGAGATCACTTGTTCGCGATTTTACCGCGACCTTGTTGGGGTCTCTTCCAGTTTTGGATTCCAACTTCCGTCCGGTGTCTTCGCTAGGCCCTGATCATTCGTGGACCCAATCCACTGAAACAATTTTTCCCGTAAATCTGCTTTCTTCTCTTGATGTGTGGAAGATGCTGCGAGATTATCAAGCTCCCACGGATCCGCATCGAGGTCGTAAAACTGCTCGATCTCCTTGCTAGGTTTAAAAAAGTAAGCTTGTTCTGGAGTTAGGTTGCCCTGTTTGTTCATTTTTCGAAGCAGTGACAGTAGGGGTCTGACATTGTCGGCCTCAAGATACTTCTGGCCAGCATCGAAGGGGACTTCCGGCATGAAGTTGTAAATGTATTTGTACTGTTTACCCACGATCACGCGACTGCAGTCAACAATCTCGTCCCAGCGATCGCGTGCACAAAACACATAGTCTTTCATTCGATAATCTGGATTGTTGAGAAACGCTTGGCCCTGCATTTGTGGTGGGACGTCGATTCCAGCGAGGGCCAAAATGGTGGCTGTCAGGTCGATACCGGAGACCAAGTCGCCAACAACTTTGCCTCGTTCGATTCCCTTACCGAAAATGATCAACGGGCATCGAATACCATCTTCGTAGAGGTAACCTTTGCCGCGAATTTGACAACGGCCGTTATCACCGATCCAGATGATGATTGAATGCTCAAGCTCTGCTTTCTTTTTCAGGTCCGTAATGACTTGACCTGTCTCCAGATCCGCTTGTTCAATCTGGTCGAGATAAGTCGCCCAGTCCAAGCGGACTTCCGGCGTGTCAGGAAGGTATGGCGGGATCTCTATCTCACCGGTCTTCACCGGATTTTTTTTGCTGGCACGCAGATCCTGCCAGCGTGAGTCATTGGCCTGGCGATGAGTTACCTGAAGTTGGATTTGCTGAAAGAAGGGCTGCCCTGGTTTAGGCTCCGCTTTATCAAACATGCGTTCTTTGAGTTTCACATTGATGTCTGTCTTGCCGCTTTTCCGCTTGATCACTTTCGATCCGAGACGGTTCACATATCCTGCTTGCCGGAGATAGTGGGTCAGGTAGTGCAGTCCCGGCGCACCTTCCACCTTGCTGCGATGATTGTGGCCATTGCTGGACGTCTGATACATGCCAAGCATCAGCGCGGTGCGACTCGGCGAGCAGATGGGTGAGTTGGTGTAGAAACGCGTGTAGCGAATTCCGCTGTCAGCCAACTTGTCGAGGACCGGTGTTTTCACTCCTTTGGTACCGTAGCACGCCAAATCATTTCCGATATCTTCCGCCATGATTAAGACAATGTTGGGGCGGTCGGAATCTTGTACCGTAGTGCTTGATTCGGCGCTAAGCACCATTGTTGCCGCTACTAGCGATGTGAAAGCGAGTTGCAGGCGATTCATTTCTGTGCTCCGTCACGAGAAGCATCACTTCGGAATAGACACGCATCAGGGATGGTTTGTTTGGGGATTCCCTGGCTAGACCATTGCAGTGTCAACGTCGGTGCGCGGTCAGCGGTCCGGTAGTAGAGAGTGAACGGATGCAGGCCTGCCTTGAGGTGGATGGTTCCGCTCGCTTCGGATCCGTCGTGATTGAAATCATCATCAATCACCTGAGATTGATGGATTCGAAAGTGTGTTCCGGCATCTGATGTCGCGTAGAACGTCCAGGTGCCGTCGGTGGGAACTTTTAGGAATCCACGGTAGCAAAGCCCGGCGTCGTTGGATCGCGAGAGTTGGGTTTCTACGGCGAAAGTCACAGCCGTGTCAGTATTCAACGGTTTGAGCTCATCGAACTCTGGTACCCAGGGCCATGGTCCTTCGTATCTTTCCAGATTCATCCCTGAAGTGACAGTAAGATCCACAGAGGGAACGAGCTGACCGTCATACGGACGTGACTCGACTTTGTCGGTGCCGGGATCGAAAGGATCATCTTTTTCGATCTGCCGTACTTGCAGCACGCGATCCTTCATTCGCTGCTGCAGGTTATGGAAAAAAGCTGACTGACCTTTAGGGGGATGCGTAAAAAGATTGGTCTCTTCCTTAAGATCATGACTGACGTCATAGATTTGAAAGTCATCTGCATGTGAGCGAATACCATTGCGGATTCCCTTATAGCCATCAACAAAGATTACTTGCTGATTACCGCGGGGGTCCTTGCCGTGGTTCGTAAACTCGGGATATCGCGGTACACGGCCGGGTTGATTGAATTCCACGTAGACAATGCCATCACGCTGGCGACCATTTCCGGTCAGGGTTGGCACGAGTGAGACGCCGTCACTGCGAGCAGGTGTTGGCAACCCAGCCAAATCACAAAAGGTTGGCATCCAATCTTGAAATTGGGACGGTGTGTTGTTGGTCTGTCCGGCTTTAATTGTGTTTGGCCACCAAGCGAGTGTTGGCTGTCTCACGCCGCCCTCGTAACAGTCTCGCTTGATTCCTTCGAAAGGGCCAAACGAGTCGAAAGCAGTTGCGCTGTAACTACCGCCAGCAAGATAGTGCACATCGTGCGGACCATTGTCCGCGCTGAATACCACCAATGTGTTGTCTGCAATCTTAAGATCGCGGAGCGTCTGCAGCAGGTCGCCCAAACAATCATCCATACGGCGAACAAGCGTCGCAAACCGCTCTTCCTCATCGGTCCAGCCTTTATCAACATAATCTGGGTGCCGCCATGAATCGACTTTCCCTTCGGCTGTGTTGATCATGTGGCCGGGTGTTCCAATCCATTGCACACCACCGTTCGTTCCAGAATCTTCCGGGTAATGGGTTGGGGGAAGTTGCAGGGCTGCATGCGGTGTATCAAACGCCAGGTAGAGAAAGAATGGTTGGTTGGCGTTCGAAATGCACTGATCGATCATCCATTTTTTGGCTCGGGCGGTGAAAAGATCAGGCGTGAAGCACTTGTCGAGGTCAGCGGAAATCTCGCGGTCATTCTCGTAAAGCTCTTTCGGGCTGCGATGTGATTCTGAGTTCCCCAGTGGCCAGCGGTTGCCTGGATAGTGCTGATGCCCATCTGCATGCCGAACGTAACCATGGAAAAAATCGAAGCCACGTTTGGTCGGATAGGCCGACCAAGTTGAGGGCGAAGTGCCTTCACCCTGCGTGCCGTACTTTCCGATTAACGCCGTTGCGTATCCTGCCTGCTGAAGCGTACTCCCCAACGTATGGTTATGTTCCAGTGCGTCATCAAAGTCACGATTGCGAATGGTGCAATGACCTTGATGGACTCCGGTCAGTAAGGTTCCACGAGCCGGTGCACATACCGGAGCGCTGGTGTAGTGCTGATTCAGAATGAGTCCCTCGGCGGCCATCCGGTCAAAATTAGGCGTGATGAACTTCTTGGTTCCAGAAATCGAGTTCTGCCAAAGCACACCGATGTCACCATAGCCGAGGTCATCTGCCAAAATGAAAATGATGTTCGGGCGTTTGGTCTCTTGTGCAGCAACCACCGCTTGGGCGGGGAGAACTGCTTTTTCACGAAGATTAGGTGCTGGTTGATCACAGAGGGCGACTTCCAGTTCCTCCGGCATGCCGTCACCATCCGAAATCTTCTCCTTCGGATCGGTTCGGTTGGGTTGGCTTTCGATGGTGTCTGATATCAGATTACAGTCCGTGTTATCCGCGAGACCAACGGTCGCAACGCCAAGCATCACAGCAAGCGTCATCAACAAGCGGTTTGTAATACTGAGAACTGACATTCGGGGATCTAACTAGCTAAATGATTGCCAACGCCACTGGCTGAGGGGGTCGCGTTCAAGGACTGTGACCCTTTTAAAAGTATGAAGCGAGCAGACCAGTTTGATAAGCATTTCGACAATGTCCATAGGGCGGTCACCGGAGAGGAAACCACAGAGATCACTCACGGTTGTTGGAGTCAGTGGCATATTGTCCAAGTCTGCCTCAAGGCTTTCCGGCATCGGGGGTTCCCCGAAAAGTCTTGGTCGTAACGCGCGCGTGTTGTCTCCGTAAAAATCCGCGACGATGAGGTGCTACTTGGCTTTGTTAATCATATTCACGCTGGAGAGCCGGCCGTCAGTTTCTGCATCGGCATGCGTTCCTAGTGGGTATGTCCTTTAGCAAACTGCCCTGCCAGTAGTCTGGCTCAAGAAAAGCGTGGAACGATTTTGCAATTCGCTTCGCATCTGTGAACGTTCAATCGGATAAATCTCTCTTCATTGGGTTGCCTTTATCGAGAGTGTTCGACCTCACATGGTAACGCTCTTTCCTTTTGCAATACACTTCTCACGATTCAAAATTCACGTATGGCCAATCAGAGTTTTGTTCAAAGCATCTGCAGTTATCTTCCGACTGCGACGGACGTTACCGCTGCTCGTGGCCCGGCGTACAAGTACGATCGGCAGCATGTACTTGCCCTATTGGCGTTTACCGCTGTGTTCGGTAACAGTTTCTACGCGAATACGCAGACGCAGTTGGACGAAATACGTAGGCTGATCGACCAAGTCGACGACAACGAGTTCTTGGCAAAGCTAGCCGTCTATTGTCGTGAACATGCTTTTATGAAGGATATGCCGGCGGCAATGTTGCTTGCCCTGTCGTGCCGCGACACCGATCTGGTGCACCAAGTGTTTAATCGAGTGGTGGGCAACGGCAGCGTTTTGTGTCCAGTATTCCAAATGACTCGCAGGGGGCAGCTTGGACGCAATAGTCTGCGTTATCGCTGCAGCGAGCGTTCAAGCGTTGGTTGAGCGATGGGTCTGTTGGTAAATTGTTTTCAGCTTCGGTCGGAAACGACGCGAGCCTGTGACACAGATTCAGGGCGGTAGTCAAGATCGGATGTGCCAAGGGGATTTTACGCCATCGCGAAATCAAACCTCATATCCGTTATGTTATCGCGTCCATGGCGTCGGCAAAGCTTCATCGGCTGTTTGTCGGTAGCGATGAGTCGCAGTTGAACGTCTGCCATGCTCCGTTGTTGCGGCAACAGGCGGCCAGTTGCGAGATTGGCGGCGAGCAGTCGACGGTTAAACCTGGTGAGACTTTGGTCGGCATCACCAAGGTGATTTCGGCGTTCCGCTTCGACGTAATTGAGTGAACAAGCGATGGTAAATGTTAGGTTCTTGGTTTAGCGTAGGACTCATAGGATACGGTGTTACATGGTTGAATCAGAATGTGGTTGTGCCGTAACTTCTTCAGTACCGATCATTGAGCCGCGCGGCCTGAGTCCAATGTCCCGCAGAATAGTGGTTTCTGCTGTTCTGATGGTTCTGCTGTTGGTGACGGCTGCAGAATCTTTTGCGCAGAATCCGCGTTTAGAGTTGGGGCGCAGACTGAAGAGGTTTGAAGTTAGCTGGGAAGTCGCTCCCACTGCGCGTCGTGTTGCGGCAGTCCCATTTCTCAAGACTGCTGTTCGAAGCTTTTTTTCACTTCGGCTAACGGAAGCTGGACGTCAGTTAGATAATGCATGGTTGGCAGTTAGTAGCGGCGATCGTCCCAATTCGCTGACGCGCGCCATGATCGGTTCGCAATTGCTAGTCTCTCCGTTGTGTGCGGAAACAGAGAACGGCTTGTTGACGCTGAAGCTAACGTCGTTCTATCCCGTGGATATTGATCCTGCACCGGATGTGATTGTGCAGTTGAAACTTGCACACGTTACAGGAGAAATAATTGCTGAAACAGAGTTTGCGATTCCTCAACTCACAAGCGGCGCGAATTGGAGGATCGATCAGATTCCAGAAGGTGACCACATTCTTTCAGCCATCATTCGTAACGACGAATCGAACTTTACTCTGCCGCCCATTTCAGTCAGTCGCATCAATGAGTTGACCCGACGCTTGCAACAACTTAAGGAAGGCGGTGACGCTCTGAAGGCAGTGACTCGCTCTGATGCAGTGAAAGATGCTGATTTTACTCTCCTTGCTACGTTGCGAGACGAAACACGGTTCCTTGAAAATGTGATCAAGGGTGTTCCTCAAGAGGCTGACTTTCCTGTGTTGCAGCGACTGGAAAACTGCGAAGCGATGCTCGCGAGCCGCAGCAAACCAGTCGGGTTTGCCAAGCAGCTTTCTGCAACGAGGCAAGTCTGGTTGGCACTTGCCAATGGTAGGCGGTTCGTTTCGACTCGAGTCCATCTTCCCCCGGACAGCGACCATCCAGCACCGGTGTTATTCGTTTTCCACGGAGCCGGTGGCAGCGAGAACATGTTTTTCGAAACCTATGGAGCTGGAAGAGTTATCACTGAGGCTGCTAAACGCGGGTGGATTGTGATCTCGCCCCGGCAGGGCCTATTCGGCCTACCGCTTGATATCAGTGAGATGCTGGAAGCTCTCGAAATGTTCGTGCCACTCGATCGTAAGCGTGTCATGCTGTTGGGGCATTCCATGGGGGCGTCGCAAGCGAGTACGCAAGTTAAAAAATATCCCGCGTTGCCAGTCGCTGCCGTCGCTTTGGGCGGAGGTGGTCGGGTGAGCGACGACGATGCCAAGCGTAGCCAGCAGGTTGCATGGTTTATCGGAGCGGGTGATCATGACTTTGGGCTGTCGGGTGCACAGCAAATGAATCGGAGTCTGACGGCTGCCAAGAGTTCGGTCCGTTTCGAGGTGTACAAAAACGTTGAGCATCTGGTGGTCGTTCAGGCTGCCATTGATGATGTTTTTCAGTTTCTCGATGAGGCACTCGCCAAGCTTCCGGGATCCGACATGCTTGGTCGTTCAGAGCCTCGATGAAGAATGGGGTTTGGGAAGCAATTGAATGCGTCACGGTCTAGCCGGTGCAAGATGGGACCTAAATGTTGCTGGCTTCGGGTTGAATCGGCGGGGTCGATTCGCTGACGTTACAAGCGATTGCGAAGAGGCATAGGCGTTCGAAAATTCAAGAGAGATACTTGTGTTTTTTCTTTTTGGCACCTTTTGTCTGTGGTGCCGCAAAGCGTTCGCTCCTCTTCAGTAGACTTTCCCTGCATCGTACGCGATAGCATTGCCGAATCTGAAAACAGTCGTCGCGAATTATCTGCAGGGAAAAGGTCAAGCAGCCAAACTGGATGGTTTGCGAACGCGTTGAATCGACGAACGCGTTATTGCCCTTCACTCGCGTGTTGTATCAGCGACGGCTCACTTTTCGATGCAATAAAGATACTGGTTGCTGCGCAAATAAAGTTTTCCATGAGCCGCAATCGGACTGGCATTGAATGTGCTGCGGTCATCCAATTCGTTGTGAGCGAGTTGTTCGAACTCGGGTTTTGCTGCTAAGACGTAGGTGCCATCGGTCCTCGTCACCACATAGATCTTGCCGTCACCCGCCAGCGCGGAGGCGTAAGGTTGGCCTCGGAACCGTTCGGCATACATGACTTCTCCGTCCTCTAAGCGGACACAATAGGCGATGGTATTGCGATCGCTCACCCAGTAGAGGTGACCATCGTGAATGACCGGCGAGACAACGTTCGCACCTGCCTTCGCTTCCCACAATCGGTGCGTGTCGGTGACGTCGCCTCGACCTCCTGCCTTGACCGCGATGGCTCGTGAGCTGCGGCCCCCGATCACATAGACTTTGCCGTCAAGTGAAACGATGCTAGGGCAGACGTAGTCAGGGATTCCGTCACAGCTCCAGAGTGCATCGCCAGATGCAGGATCAAATGCCAGGATCTTGTCTTTCACGCTGACGACCAATTCATGTGTTGCGCCATCGGGAAGTTGAACCAAGTGGGGCGTGTTCCAGGAAGCTTTCATGCCATCGGCGCGCCAAACTTCTTTCCCGCTCTCTTTGTCAATGGCGACGAGCGAACCGCTTTCGACACTTGCGTTGACGATTACCAAATTCTCGAAGAGGACGGGTGATGTTCCGCAGCCCCAGCCGTGCGTGTTGTCGCCGACAACGGCTCGCCAGAGCTGGTTTCCATCTAGGTCAAATTTCAGCACGCCTGTTTTGCCGAAGAAGATGTAGAGATGCTTACCGTCAGTGGCTGGCGTGGCCGCGGAGTAGCCGTGATCTCGGACACGTTCCGATTCTGGAAGTCGGGGTTCGACCTCCTGGTCCCACAGTATCTTGCCGGCACGATTCAGGCAGACCACGTGAAGTCTGAGGTCCTCCATCGAACCTGGGTTCTCGCGCTCGATTCCGTAGCCGCTGTAACAGGTGACATAGAGGCGATCCCCCAAAGCAATTGGGCTCGAAGCTCCGTAACCCGGAAGTTGGGTTTTCCAGGAAATGTTCTCTGTATCGCTCCAGGTAAGCGGCAAGCCTGCTTCGCTGGTGACGCCCTGGCCGCCCGGGCCCCGAAATTGTGTCCAGTCGGCCGCGGTTGCATTCGATGCAATCATTGTTGAACAGACCAGCACCATCAGTTTGCATACAGCCTTCATGGATTATCTCGCTGTCGGAAGGGGAAGAATTCAACGACAACAGATTAGCGAAAGGATCGGACCAAGGCGACAAGACGATGCAGATTTGCCCCAAGCTTTGATTGCCAATCGATGGTAGGTCGGTCCCAATCCCACAGAAACGATTCTCTGGCGGCGGATGATTAGCAGGCAATGAGCAGCAGGGGATCAGCGGCGGCAATTCTAAACTCTGAGCCACAACCGCCGGCGGTGTAACGGTGCCGGCGTCGAGATGCTGACGCCTTTGGTTGTGTCTCGTGAAACGGATGGACACTCCCGGAATTCAATTCTCAGGTCGCTGCGCATCCCCTGTTCCGAGCAGCGGTTGTTCCGGAGACCTGATGTCGTCAGTCGTTCGTTTGCTCAGCTCTTGTTCAAGCCGGCTAGTCAACATTCACTAGTTCGACGATGAAGTGCAGGTTTGAGTGAGCTGGGATAGAACCTGGAGATCCTCGTTCACCGTAGCCAAGTCGGGAGGGCACCCACAGTTCGATCATCCCACCTTCGCCAACAAGTTGCATGCCTTCGGTCCAACCGTCGATGACATTTTGCAAGGGAAACGTTGTTGGCTCACCCCGTTCGTAGGAACTGTCGAATACCTTTCCGGTATTTAGCCAGCCGCGATAGTTTACGGTTACCGTACTGTCGGCCGACGGTTTCTTCCCCTCAGAATTTCGCAGGATTCGGTACCGCAATCCTGAATCAGTAGACAAAAATTCCGTTGCAGCATCGGTGTCCATCGCACCCGTCCCGGTTTGAAGCTCGGGCTTATCGATAAAGGTGACTGGTTTCCATTTTGTTGTTTCAGAATCCGCTGGTGGCAGCTGAGTAGAAAGATCTGGACTTGGGTCAGCCGTGGAATGACACCCAGCAGCCATCAACACAACGCTCAAAAAAAAACACGGCAACCAAGTCTTCATTGCTGCTCCAACGCTCCTGTCTCGCAACTCGCATCGATTCAATTCATCCATCGAAGGGATTCTCCCCGAGGATGTCGACGGAGCCTAGCGAATTGTCTTTTTTTTTGGAAGTCCGGCCTTGGTCAATGATTGATTTCAATTTCAGACAAATCGTTTTGCAGCTTTGTCTTCAGATAAATTGTGTTCAGTTGGGCTAAACGTGCCCGATCGTCAGCTACAAGGCCGCCTTCGCTCCGAAAAAAGGCCGATTAGGCCAACTGATATAACGATCCGGAATTCGTAGGCCGGTTTTTGCAATGAGCGTTCAGCTCAAGATTCAATGAACGCAATCAGTAGGAGGAATCCAGGCTGGAGTGAGCCGTTTTACGATTCCCCTTTGCTCATTTAGAACGAAGCCGGCTAGTGAAGCGACGCCTGCGGGATGGGCTCGGCAAAGGTCTCATTACTTGCGGTGAAGCTGGTCGAGGACAGACCGGGTAATTTGATCACTGTAGGCGTTTAACTTCCAGTGGCCAGGGGACCAGTCGGAGAGGAAGCGGCAGAAGTCCGCCCAAGCAAAGGGATATAAATCACGCCATTCGCCTTCCAGGGCGGAGAAATTGACTTCTAGGGCACGCGCTGTGACCGCGATTTGAAGTTGTTGAAAATAGAAATCGAGCAATGCGTCCTGCTGCCTTGATGCAGCCTGTTCACTCAAGCAACTACTGATGAAATAGGCCACGTCCTTCATGCCGCAACCGCGACCCACGTACTGAAAATCAACCGCCGAGACACAGGCTCGATCGGCGTCCGAGAAACAAAAATTGGCAACTTTGGCGTCACCGTGAACTAATGTTTGAAATGTTGCCCGGCTCAACCGGTGATCGATTCGCTCTGCGTACTGCCGAAGAGGTCCGGCGGGCATCGCTGCAAGTTCATCAGGGCGGGTCTCCAGGTGCCAGTAGGTTCCGACGGCCCATAATCCAGTAGCCTTCTCTCCCATGAAGGTGGCGTGGAAATTTGCCAGCCAAGCGAGGCAGGCCTGAATGTCGCGTTGATCAACCTCGCTTTTTCTGCGATCAAAACCGAGTGCGTTCAGATCAGCCAAGACAATTACCCAGCCACCTTCATCTGGTTTTTCGTGAGCCGCGATAAAGTCTGGAACCAGACAGAGTTGGTTGCATTTTTGGGAAAAGCATTCGTAAAACGTTTTCTCGACCTGATAAGACCGGACTTTGCGTTGATGCGACGTCTCACTTCCCCATCCCCGCGGATTGGTGCGAGCGGAGGAAATGTCAATGTGCTTAATCACGACAGGCAGGGTACGTCGGTGACCTTGATCGTCCGAGGTTCGCAATTCTGCGCATTGAATCACACCGTACCCGCTCCACAGGCTTTGGATTTCTTTGCCAAGCTCGACGGAATCAGCGCCGGTGATTTGACAGACGGTTTCGGAGAGTGTGGTCACGGCGCGGGCTCACAGTGAATGCATTGCTACCTGTAATTCTCATGCAATACGTTGAAATTCGCAAAGGGGTAAATATCCCGATAACATCGCTGGAACATGGAAATCATCGCGATGATATCGGCGCATCACTCAATCGATTTGTATATGTTGGTTCGCCATTCGGTAATGCCGGCACGCTAATTACCAAACGGCCTGCCGTTCAGCGGTGACGTAAAAGTTGCCTTCGACTTGTGATACTTTAATGCCGATTCTCAAGTGGAACGGTTCGCGTCGTGGTACCGGTTTGATCAGCCACCGGCGTGAAGGTGGGACCACCGGTGGCATCTGGCGTTGTGTAAGCCACCGAGGGATTCGGAATCAGCGCCGCTATGTCACTGATCGCCGTTAACGTCTCCAATGACATCGCGATCGGTACCTGAATTTGGCGCTTCGTTCGAGAACGAAATCGTTTCCCGAACCGTGTCATCGGCGTTGATATGATGGATCTAAACCAACCTGGGCTGGTTTGTCTGATCAATTTGCCGCTGGTGACGACCAAGCCATCGATGCCATCCCCATCAAAGTCACCAAGTGTTGCCGGTGCATAATGGATAATGTTCCTGGGAATGGAGTGAACTTCATTCAGATTAGCGGCAAGCTTGGCCGAACGATGCTTAAGATCTGTGCTCCGATCGTCCCGCACAAATCTGATGGATCGAGGACACCTTCCTCGTCGTCTGGCAGGGATGAATCGGCATCATCGCCAGTGGTTCCAGCATTTCGCAAATCACCAGAATCCCCATCCACAGAAGATCCAAATCTACCGAAAACCTGAAATAGACAATCGGTTGCCCGCTTGACAGTCAAAGTCTTGGTCCTGAGTCGCTCTGCAAGGTTTGGTGATCGCCCAAAACTGCGTCCTGCCTGCGGGGTCTGTCGCATCCCTGAAATCGGCGGTTATCCGGCGGTTCGCCACCGCTGGCCTGCAAGTGCGGGGTGTTTGGGAGCGGATCTGCAGGTAGGGTGGGTCTTGCTGCTATTTTCGGAATGGTTCGCTCTGGCTCCGGATCAGAGGTGATTGGCTCAGTGGAGTTTGCCAGCCTCGATGATATTGCAATCAGAAAGAACGCCTGCAGTGACTCACTACGCGGCCATAGAGTTCGAGTTTCGCCGGCCTGCTCATTCGGGTTACGCTACAGCCTGGTCGATCTGATCCCAGAGGTATCTTGCTGATAACAGCAGATCCAACTGTATTGCTTGATTGCTTTGCTTGCGTTCAGCCTTGGATGGCGTGTCGCCGGTTTGAACCAACAACGTACTTGGAGTCAAGAATCGGCGCTGGTTTTACCTCGGACGTCCTTTTCATCCTCGATCTCGCCGACGAGTTCCTCTAGGACATCTTCCAAGGTGACGACTCCGACTGTTTTGCCGGCATCGCGAACGACGGCCAAGTGAAAGTGTTCATTTCGAAATTTTGACAGCAACTCATTCGAGGTCGTTTGTGCGTCGACAACGACTGCTTCTCTGGAAATCGATGATAGGCGTTTGTTCGATTCATTGACCATTGCCTTGAAGACATCTCGACTGAGTGTAATTCCCTGTACGTCATCGGGCGACTGGCCAAAGACGGGATACCTTGAATACTCGCTGCGTCCGATTTCAGCTACCGCTTGCCTGACCGTAAAATTGGCTCCGAGCGCCTTAACGAGTCGGAGTGGTGTCATGATCTCACCGGCGGTCTTGTCGTTTAAAATGAATGCACGATGAATCAAAGCATCTTCACCATCCTCGATGTAGCCTGCGCTTCGACCGATACGAACGAGCGATCGAATCTGCTCCTCCGTACCTATCCGTCGTGTTCCCCTCGTAAATTGCTTCGACATCCAGGCGAACACAACCACCAATGGATAAAAGAGGAGTCTTCCCACGTGAATAGTTGGCGCGGCCAGGCGGGCGATGAGGGGAGCATAGTGCGCCCCAAGTGCTTTCGGGATAATCTCGGAAAAGACGATCGTTCCGAGTGTCAGTACGATCGTGATGGCGACTACGCTTCTCGCTCCGTAGAGATCGTAG
>JAYZAR010000167.1:0-11876 GCA_036339635.1 Planctomycetota bacterium
ATCGCCCCGAACTCTGCGTCCAGGCATTAAGAGTTGAATCGAATGAGAAGTACGACACTTACTCAGGCTACTTCTGGGATCATCCAACCCGCCAATGGAAACTGTATGCAGTCGGTCGTAAATGGAATGGCCGAAAAGTGAAAGAGTCTTTAACACCTGGTTCGTTTTGCGAGATACCGGGACCACCACAAGTTCAGCGAACAGGAGACTTGGTGCGTGAGGTGCGGCGCCGCGGCTGGCATTATGGAGAAGATAAGAAATGGCACGCAATGGATATGTTCCATTGCAGATCAAAGGATCCCACCAACAAATTTTGGTACACGACCGATAAGGGCGAGTTTGCAATGGGAACTGGCGGCATGCGTTACTACGAATTCCAGCAACCTTCGGCACCGACCAAGGAAAATCAACTGCCGGAATTCCTGACGCCGACGGCCACCGCACAACTCACCCTCCTTCCCGCAGAAATCAAAGAAATGACGGCCACCAACGTCACCCGCAACTCGGCAACCATCCAACTTGCAATGGCTCGCGCAGGCACAAACTCTCACGCAAAAATCTTTTACGGCGAAAATGACTGCCTGACATTTGCCAAGCGTCAGCTCCATGGAACCGAGCGGAACTCAGAGGTCAGTCAGTCGACCCAGGCTGACAAACGCTCCTGGTCCAACAACAGTCAACGTATCGCCTTGAAAGACGGCTTGAACCAAATCACGCTCACTGGCTTGAAACCGGCAACCACGTATTACTACCGCTGCTTGATCACCAACGATCAAGGCAAATGCTGGACTTTTCAGACCAACTCATTTCGCACGCGATAGCGACAGGGCAAGTAACCAACATGGCTCCACGCCAACCCTACGTTGGACTTGACGCGCCAAGTTGCCGGGATGCCGTGCAGCAAAGTCGCCTCCGAAAGACAACTTCACGAACCAAGCGATGTATTTGCCTTGGGAGCATTTTCCAAAGAGACGATCATTTGCAAACATCCTATTTCGCCTCAAAAAGCTTGCCGGAGGTACCGGCCGATTGCGTTGGGGAGAGAATTGGAACGGGCCAATAGGCAGGGGGAGCTCTCAGTGTACGCGATCGGTTAATATACGGGTTTCAAGTGTGTAAGCCACTTAAAAGCAAGCGTGTTAAACCACCACGAACATCTTCCACGGAGTCTCCTCTTGTCCGCCTATCGAATTCTGCTTGTTGCGATTTTGTCGTGCCTCTCCCTCAGTCAATTTTGTCACGCGGATGAAGAACAAGACTCACGAGCTGAGATGATTCGGTCCGGATTCGCCAAATTCGAGACGATGATTCCGATGCGAGATGGCACACGACTTTTCACCGTGACCTATGTCCCTTACGACGCATCGGCCACAAACCGTTATCCCATTTTGATGGTGCGAACGCCTTATGGCTCGGGGCCCTACGGTGCCGACCAGTACCGAACGAGACTCGGACCCTCGACTGAATTCGAGAAGGAAGGCTTCATTTTCGTGTTCCAGGATGTGCGAGGACGAAATCTCTCCGAGGGAAAATTTGTCAACATGCGTCCGCACCGCGAACAAAAATCAGGAACGGACTTTGACGAAAGCACTGACACCTACGATACGATCCAGTGGCTGCTCGACAATGTGGCCCATAACAACGGTCGCGTCGGATTATGGGGAATTTCGTATCCCGGCTTTTACAGCTCGGCTGGCTGCATTGATTCCCATCCCGCTTTAAAAGCGGTCTCACCCCAAGCGCCAATCGCCGATTGGTTCTTCGACGACTTCCATCGCAACGGTGCCTTTGTCTTGCCGATGGGTTTCAATTTTTTCAGTCGTTTCGGAGTCCCACGCCCTGAACCAACGGCAGTCGGACCAAAACGATTTGATCACCACACACGTGACGGCTATCAATTCTTCCTCGGCTTGGGCCCGCTATCCAACGTCAACCAGCGTTATTTTAAGGGCAAAATTCCTTTTTGGAACGAGATGACGAAGCACCCTAACTACGATGAGTTCTGGCAGTCTCGAAACATTCTGCCTCATCTCCAAAATGTTTCAGCATCCGTGTTGGTGGTTGGTGGTTGGTTTGACACGGAAGATTTGTATGGACCCCTAAAGACCTACGAATCGATCGAACAAAAAAACCCCTCCATTCAAAACACACTGGTGATGGGCCCCTGGCATCACGGTGGCTGGAATTCAGGCACCGGTCGCTCTTTAGGTGATGCTGACTTTGGGTTTGATACGGCCAACCTCTTTCGCGAAAAAATTCAATTTCCCTTCTTTCGTGACACGCTAAAGGGAGATGGACCGCCGGATCTTCCAGAGGCATTTGTGTTCGAAACCGGCGCCAATCGGTGGCGTTCATACAATCAATGGCCTCCATTATCAGCCAAAGAATCCAGCTTGCATCTTGCCAGCGAAGGTCGATTGCTCAATCAACCCGGCGCGTCGAATGACGCAACCGCACTTCCATTGTCGAAACCAATAAGACAACTTAACGTGCCAGGCGCAACGCTACCGCAAACTCTCGCTGCTACCGCCGACCAAACACCTTGGGTTAGCGACCCAGCCAAACCGGTCCCTTATACGCAAGAGCTTACGACTGGTTGGGCTAGGAATTACATGGCGGAAGATCAACGCTTCGCTGCCCGCCGCCCCGATGTCGTTGTGCTGAGAACCGAAACCCTGAAACAAGACCTGACGATCGCGGGCCCACTTCTTGCCGAAATGTTCGTAAGCACGACCGGTGAGGCAGCGGACATCATCGTTAAATTGATTGACGAATTCCCTGGTGAACCAGTCTATCGTGGACTGGAAAGCCCCATCCCAGATGATTTTCAGAGTGGCCGCCAACAACTGGTACGTGCGGGCGTTATACGAGGCCGTTTTCGCGATGATGTCGAAACGCCAAAGAAATTTGTTCCCGGCCAAGTGACCCGAGTCGATGTGCCCTTGCGAGATATTCATCACACGTTCAAGAAAGGCCATCGAGTCATGCTTCAAATCCAAAGCACATGGTTCCCCTTCATCGACCGCAATCCACAAACTTGGGTCGATAACATCTTTGAGGCTGAAGAAAACGATTTCCAACCCCAAGTGCATCGCATCCATCACTCCCAACAGGCCCCCAGCCGGATTACTTTCCGAAGCTTATAAGGCCCGACACTTGTCACACAACGAATCCGAACTTACCCGCGGGCGAATGACGGTCTCCGCGAACCCGCAAAATCAATCTCGATCATTTGCTGGACTTCGCTCAGGCGGTCCCGTTCCCGCTACAGGCGTCAGGTTCCCGCTACCGGAGTCAGGTTCCCGCTACGGGAGACAGATTCCCACTACGAGAGACAGGGCGGCTAAACCATCGAGCGAATCGCTTCTCCGCGTACTGACAATGCGACCCTTGACAAAACCGCTCGATTCCTCGGGATATTGGGGCTTAAAATCAGCTCACCGTGAGGAAGAGCGGTGAACACTATTTGCCTCGCAACCCCATCTTTCGTTGATCTAGGATTGGCCACCGAGTAGGCTAGAGGCGAAGCGATTCGCTATGCTATACGGCAGTTGAGACGAGAATTCTGCGGCTTCGCTCCAAAGGTTCCGTGGCGTCGCCCATGAAGTTCCGTGGCTTCGCTCAAGGGCAAAGCCGAATCGCGACCAATTTGCCGGCCGACCGAAAACGGACTTGCTGAGACCCCACCCACGTAAACGCTAAACTTTTCAGCTCCGCACCAAGCGAACGGCCCGTCTACCAATCAAATTTGCCGCTGCAGCGTCAGTTTTTTTGGGGTGCGTTTTTGAGTTGAAAACAAAGCACTTGGAACGAGCTCCAATGAATGAGTCGACAAGGCAGTCAGGCGGTGAACCGCTTGACGAGCGAAAGCCTCTGAATTATTCATTTTGGGTTGGTGCGTTGATCCTCAAGGGTTCAGCCACCCCCAAGGTCCTGCTTGATGTGTTTAAATTTGGACTGATCGCATTCACGACCGTACTGCTTTCTGTCATCGTTGAAGGCAAATTTGGGATCAAACTCTCCGTCCCCTTCACCGTCTTTTCAGCTGCCGGTGCTGTGCTAGGCTTGTTACTCGTGCTGCGGACCAATGCCGGTTACGACCGCTGGTGGGAGGCTCGAAAACTCTGGGGTGGAATCGTCAACCAATCTCGCAATTTAGCAGTGGAAGCGTCGGCTTACGGCCCGGCGGATGCTGAATGGCGTAATCAATTCATTCGCTGGATAGCCAGCTATCCGCACGTAATTCGCAGTAGCCTTCGGGATGAAAGAAGACTTCCAGAAGTAGAACGCTTAATCGGTGCGGCCAATGCGGAGCGAATCGCTAAATCTGCGCATATGCCGACCTTTGTCGCGTCCGTGTTGGCACAAATGTTGCGCGAAGGAAGAGTGAAAGGGATGAGTCGCTACGCGTTTCTACAGGCCGAACAACAACGCAGTATGATCGTCGAGCACCTGGGAGGCTGTGAACGAGTTCGAAATACACCTTTGGCGAGAGCTTCTGCCATCCAAGTGCGGCAGTTCATTCTTGTCTTCTTGGTGACGTTACCATTCGCATTCATTGGGGAATTCGGGGATAACAAACTGATTGCGAATATCTCAGGATTCGCGATCAACGACGGCCTGCTGCTCATCCCCATGTTCATCATGTTGCTGGCGATGCCACTCCTTTCCCTCGATCGCATCGGCATGGAACTGCAAAACCCCTTCGACACTCGTCGCATTGATCATCTGCCACTGGATGCAATCTGCCACACCATCGAAACGAATCTGCTTGAGATTCTTAGGAACGACCCTGTCGCGGCAGAAGAGGGTCTAGTCCTCGAGTCATTACAACTCGAACCGGAACTTGCGGCCAAGATCGCCAAGGGCAATGCCCGCGAAACATTCATTTCCTGATCGCAACGGAGGCGACCCGCAGGCGTCAGTTGGGCTTAAATTAAATTCGCTGTCCTGTTCTAAAATACAATTAGGTCTGAGGTCGAAAGTTGTCAGCATGGCAAAGTGGGAAGCCTTGGTTGCCATCGGACGATTGTTAGTCACAACTCGCCTTACACCAAGGTCAGCACGGGCCGACGGCAAGCAGTCCACATGCCCTCCTGAGCCACAATCCGCAAACGCGATCAGTAGCGGGATCGTGCCTCAACTGATAACCGAGCAAACCCTCCAGAACGACTCGCTGCCCAGTAGTCTAACCACGGCTCAATTCGATGCAGATTTGCAGAAGCTGACGAATACGCTGCGATTTCTTGTCCGTGCCAGGATTTCTTTTCGACATTCATGGTTGTTTTCTCCCACCGAAACCCTCACACAGGGGATGTTTTTTACACCCTCTAGAGGCAGACAAAGAACAATACAACAATTCGCTAGGTCACGATGTTTGGATATTATTGATTGCCACGACCAAAGCGGGGTTGGTAATCGACCATTTTGCTCGAGAAATAATCACCACAAAGTGTTGTAAACCCCACCCATCTCTGGCAAACTCGCTAGTAGCGGTCGTTCAAACCAACCATCCACTCCTTTGTTCCATATGCTTCGTCGCGTCATCTACACAAGCATAGCTACCCATCCGCTCGATACGCGAGCGCTGCTTGATTTGCTGCACGAAGCACGTGGCTTCAATCACATCGATGGCATCACAGGTTTGCTGATGCATGATGAAGGACATTTCTTGCAGATCATCGAGGGTCCAGTCAGCGAGATAGCAAATCTCATTAAACGGTTGTCGAGAGACGGGCGACACAAGCAATTTGAAATTCACGAAGATGTGGAAACGGAAAGCCGTCTATTTCCCGATTGGTCGATGGGATTCGGTGAGATGTCTGAGCCAGCATTGGCATTTCTCCCTAGCATCATCAGTCGAACCGATCAGCAAGAGCGTTTCACAGAATTGGTCAATCGCTTGCCCGAATTGGCAGAGCGTTTAAATCTCGCGTTAGGTGAAAGCGCGCCCTAATCCTCGCCGTCTCGAAACTTGACGAGAACGAGGCCTCCCGACAGAAAATGACGGCACCACGATTGCCCGCCGTGGCCGTCCCAGAAAGACACGCCGCCAATACCACTATTTGGCAGTGGGATCACTGTGCGTCTGTGTTTGCCGCGTCTGTTTTTGCCGCGTCTGTGTTTGCCGCGTCTGTGTTTGCCGCGTCTGGGCCGGCAGTGGCCATGATGCAACCAGCCAAACAGAAAGCAGCGCCGACCAATTCCAAGATCGCAAACCCGAGATGCATGATGGAGAACCCGTCGATCAACAAGCCTAGACAACGGCCGCTTGCCGAACCAAGCAGCGGCAAGCCGCCGACTAACAGGGAAGCGAACAAGTGTCCACGCTTCCATAGCAAAATCATTGCGACTGCGATCGCCATTTCGACTCCGCCATAAAACGCGCGAACCTCCGTCAGCATTTGGGGGGTGGTTCCGTCGACTCCAAACGCAGGTAACAAAGCTCCGGGGTTGGTACCGAACCAGAGCGCAAAACCTGCCCACGAGGCCGCAGTGATAAATATCGCAATCGTGCAGAAACGATCATTCATTGTCACAGTTCGCAATCACCCAAGCGTGAACATCAATTGGCTTGGCCGCTAAAACATGCGGCTCTCCGCTGAGATCAAAACCAAAAGGATCCCCCATTGTATTGGTTCGTTCGACGTACGATGCCGCAGATAGCTTCCATGGCGGATGATCAATCTCACCACGAAAAATTTGCCCACGCCGACTAGCACTATACAGACAATACCGAGCAGTCAGCCAATGCTCCAGCGTTCCCGGTGCTGCTTCAAAGTAATCGCCTTCGGGACAGTAACTCGCATCGAATTCAGCAGCAGGCTCATTTCGATGGGTGCGGTGACTCGTGTAGACAAATTCATCAGTATCATTCCGCATCAACGACATGGCTGCATCCATGTATGGCAGATTGAAGGTCGCTCTGGCGATGCGCACCGCGACACGACTGGCCGCATCCAGAGAAAAAAACCAGACGCCTGCTTTGCCTCCGACGGTGACATAAGTCCGCACGTTCAACTCCAAAAAACGACTAAGCAGCGGCAGTGGAGGGCAGAACCTTGGCCTTACGTTTGACATCAGAAATGGAACAACACCAAGCCAAGCCTTACCATCTCTTGTGTCCAGCGTGACCCCACGAGGTAAATGCGGGATGACAGCTTCGGGTTCCACGGCCCAGTGGGCAAATAACAATTCCGACCATGTCATCCGCATGACCCACGGTTGCCGAGGTAGAGGCCAAGTGCGATCAGATCGTGTGTTCATGCAGTTGCCTCGTAGCTGGTTCCAGTTCTGGAAATCGAAATGAAAAACCGGCGTCCATCAGACGCTTCAGAATGATGTAGCGTTCATAGAGCACCAATTCCGGCTCGGTTCTCATCAATCGTGGTGCTCCGACCGGAATCATCTACCCGAATGATTACGACCGACAGCAAAACGACATTCCGTGAGCGGAACCGCAGCCCGGGCGTGCCGATGACAAAACCGATCACTCGTCTATTAAAATTCATGACCAAACATTGCGAAAGATGAGACATAAAAAGACCACCATCTGCCCGATCTACAAAGAAGCAGTCGCTTCCGCACCGCTGCAACGCATCATGATTCAGACGGAATCGTTTTACGAAATGATCTGCGCACGCCAATTACCTCGGTATTTATTCGCATAGCGCGCCCGAATCATGCTCCCAGACCTCCAACCCAAATTTTCTCCGATGGCTTTCATGCATCAGCTCACTCAAACCGCAAAACGAACCGCGATTGACCATCCTCAACGTCGAAGCGATGCGTTTCGTTGTTTTCTATGTTTGATGATGTCACTAGTTGTTGGCAGTCTGTTCATTCGTTGTCCAGTCCAGGCGGTCGAACCACCGAACGTAATCCTCTTGTTAGCGGATGACCTCGGCTGGACGGGCCTTGGCTGCTTCGGCAGCGATTTTTACGAAACACCCCACTTGGACAAACTTGCCCAGAGCGGGATGAAGTTCACCAACGCCTATGCGGCCTGCACCGTATGCTCGCCGACCCGTGCTTCGATCATGACCGGAATCTATCCTGCCCGATTACGATTGACGGATTTCATCGCCGGTCAGAATCGGCCGTTCGCAAAAATGCGGGTTCCCGATTGGACAAAAAAACTCGAAACCCGGCACATCACCCTTCCCGAAACACTCAGGGCCGCGGGCTACCGAACCGCACATGTCGGCAAGTGGCACCTCAGCAGTCGAGAGGCCAACGCACAAAAAACGCAACCGACCGACCATGGATTTGACGTGTCTTACGAACGTCCTGCTGGATCAAAAGGTTATTTCCTAAACGAGGGATCGAACAGTGAAAACGGCACGAACTATCTAACCGATGCGTTAACCGACAAAGCATGCCATTTCATTCGTGATTCGATATCGGAGCCATTCTTTTTGTACTTTGCGTACAACGTTCCCCACACACCGATCCAAGGACGGCAAGACCTGGTGGACTACTTTGCAGCAAAGGCAGATCCTTCCGCCACGCACGACAACCCAAAATATGCGGCGATGGTTGCCAGCTTGGACCAAAGCGTTGGACGCATCCTCGCTGAACTCACCACGCATGAATTACTTGACAACACAATCATCATTTTCACTTCTGACAATGGCGGGTTAACCCAACGTTACGGCAAGCATGACAACTTCACCGAAAATCTGCCGCTGCGAAGGGGCAAAGGGTCAGCCTATGAGGGCGGCGTGCGGGTTCCGGCAATCATCCGTTGGCCTGGCGTCACGAAACCCGGGCTAGTGTGTCATGAACCAATCATGACGATGGATTACTTCCCAACGATCCTCGAGATGACAGGAACGGCGGCGAAAGGACACTCAGGCTTCGATGGGTTTAGCCTGGTTCCGTTGCTGCAATCGACAAAAGAAAAATTAGATCGCAATCTTTTCTGGCACTACCCGCATTATCACGCCGGCGGTGATGGACCTTACAGCGCAATTCGAGCAGCCAACTACCGGCTAATCGAATTCCACGAGGATCAACGCGTCGAATTGTACGATTTGCAAAGTGATCTCGGAGAGCTGCACAACTTGGCCGAAAAGATGCCCGCCAAAACAGCCGAGCTTCAACGCGATTTGAATCGGTGGCGTCATTCCGTAGACGCCCAGATGCCGAGCCCCAACCCCACTTACGATCCCAAACGTGCGACACAAGTTCGCAAAAAAGCCAAGCGACCTTGAATTGGACTGTGTCCCCATTGCCTTGACACACCGACCGCACGGCAAGCATGCCGTGAGACAGACAACCTAAGCCACGAACAACCGCAGACCACGGCTTTACATACCCAGTTCATCCCGGCGGTCAATTAAGCAGTCGGCGACAATTTGAAGCAACGACCCATTCGAGTCACGTCTTTCGGGCCACTCAGGTCCGTTTATCTTTCGCGAGCCTACGACTGACGATGCGTTTGCTTCAAAACCAACGCTTGCTTTCCTCTGTGTCTTTTCCGGCATCAGCCTCGCGGAGCAACCAAGCTAAGTGCCTCTTCCCCAACTTGATGGATTGATACTGCATCTGGATGCGGCCCAAGCCGCCGCACGCCAAAAACCAGGACCGATCAAGAACTGGCAGAACCTTGCCAACACCGCACTCCAGTTCTCACAAGCATCGCCCGAGGATCAATCCAAGCTTATCGCAATCGCGAATCATCACCTCTTTCGTTTCGCCGACTTGCATCTGCGAAATATCGGGAATCAAGTCACAACGAATTCGCTCACGCGGTTCGCTGTCCGAACGGCTCATTCGAATGACGGTGATTACTGCGGCTGGCTATCCTGTAATGCTCCCTAAAAGCGAGATTACGAAAGTGGGTTCAATCTGGACTTGGGTCCCGCACCGTCTCGAGAAGTCGACGCGATCAACGTCGAGGGAATTTGGATTCGGCGGTTATCGCAATTTATTGAAAGACGAGTTTGAATTTGGAATGCTTCACCAAGTCCCAGCAATCGAAAAGCAGCCTCCGCATCAAAAATGGCGGCGAACTGTCCCTCCACCCGCTGCCCGATAACCCCCAAGCCGGTCAGAATACTTGGCAGTTCCTAGCAAAAACCGATCAGTTCACTATGATTGGCGGCAACGAATTGAAAATCACGCAAGATAAATAGCGGCGTCCTTCGACTTTACCGAGACGGCGTTCAAACAGAATTGCTAGAGCACCCATGGCGAAAAAACAACGGATTCCCCACAAGTTCTTGCCTTGGATCGATGCCCGCAAAAAGTTTCGACTTTCCAATGCGCATATTCAGATGGCGCGAGAACTCGGTTTGAGCCCAAAACGGTTCGGCAGTTATGCCGATCGTACAAACCAACCCTGGAAACTGCCGCTCCCCGAATTCATCGAGGCACAATACCAGAAGCAATTCGGCAAACAACGGCCTGATGAGGTCCTCTCGATGGAAGAAATTGCCGCCGCTCATGTAGCAAAGCGAGCAGCGAGAAAAGCTGAACGAGCCAAGTCAGCTCAACAAGAAGAAACCGACTCAGCTAGCACCGAAAACACCAGCACCGAAATCGAGCCTGCAGATGGGGACCAAACTGCTGCAGATTCCGTTCTCACAGAACTAAATGACCCAGACCAATCAAAGAACTGACTTGTCGCCTCGCGGTGCCCACCATTCTTCTCGATGCTCGTTGCGGAAGAATTTCGTTGACTTGATCCATCACCCGCCGTATCGTTAATCGTCGATTCACGATTAAGAGGCGGTTGCCGGTGGCAAAAAAGAAAGCAAAACAGCGAGACTGCGACCCGCGGCCGGTCCGCCTCCCCGACGATGCCTGCGCAGAAGAACTAGCGCAGCTCGCTTGGGCGGTTGCCCACCCAGCCCGCGTGCGAATCATGCGTCTGCTGAGCGACCGGGAAACATGTGTCTGCGGGGAAATTGTCGACGAACTCCCGTTGGCCCAATCGACGGTTTCTCAACACCTCAAAATCTTGAAAGAATCCGGCATGATCCAAGGTGAAATCGATGGCCCCAAAGTCTGCTACTACATTAACCCCGAAAAACTTCGCACACTAAAAGAATTGGTCGCTGCGTTTTGATTGCGTGGCTGCAAATCGTCACTGCGTAAACCGCAAAACCCTTTAAGAACCCAGTAATGAAAGATGAGCAAAGTTCAAATCTACGACGAACCAATGTGTTGTTCGACCGGTGTTTGCGGTCCTCAGGTTGACCCAGTATTGCCAAAATTTGCAAGCGATCTGGAATGGCTAAAATCGCAGGGCCACCAAGTGGATCGTTTTAATCTTGCTCAGCAACCGCAAGAATTCGCTGCGAATGATCAGATCCAACAGTTGCTGGAAAGCGAGGGTGTCGATTGCTTGCCGCTAATTTTGGTCGACGACCGCGTTGTTAGTCGCAGTGAATACCCAGCACGCGAAAACCTAGCTCTTTGGACAGGCTCAAAGCTTCGGCCAACAGGTCTTCCGATCTCACAGGACGGTGGCTGCAGCGGCAACTCCGGTTGCTGCTAGGGAATACAAAGATGGTATTTTTTTGATCCCGACCCGTCATTTATTCTTCACCGGCAAGGGCGGCGTCGGCAAGACATCCATGGCATGTGCGACTGCCGTTCAATTAGCGGAAACGGGATCACGAGTGCTGTTGGTTTCCACCGATCCGGCGTCGAACCTGCAGGATGTTCTTGCGACAAAAATCCAGAATACCCCAACAGCGATCGCCGGCGTGTCGAATCTTCACGCCATGAACATCGATCCTGCGGAATCGGCCAGGCAGTACCGAGAACGAATGGTAGCACCGTATCGAGGCTTCCTTCCAGACGCGGCAGTCGCCAGCATGGAAGAACAGCTCTCCGGTTCCTGCACGCTGGAGATCGCCGCCTTT
>JAYZAR010000168.1:0-18575 GCA_036339635.1 Planctomycetota bacterium
AACGTTTCGAATCGAATCGGAGTCGTTTACGAGTCCGGCGGTGGTGGTTGTTGGCGCTGCGGATCGCAGCGCTCGCCGCGTTGGCGATCGCGCTGGCCCGCCCAGCGATTCATCAATCATTGTCAGTCACTTGGCTGACCATCGGCTTGATTGCAGCGTTGGGTCTGGCCTTGATGGTTCTTGCGACGGTTGCGATATCGCGAGGTCAAGCGAAAACGACCGTGTACGGCTTGACAGCCGCCGCCATCGCAGCCGTTCTGGTCGCAATGATTTGGGGCATCACGACCTACGCGTCTGGCACAGCACCGACGCAATCCTCTTCCGAGCCGGTGTCGATTGCGATCGTGCTCGATAATGCACCCACCTCCGCCTGGAAAACACCTGACGATGATCGTCTTGCCAGAATGAAAGACCTGGCGACTTGGATGGTCACCCGATTGCCGAGAACAAGTCGCATAGCGATTGTTGACCGCTCCTCCCAAATCCCGTCATTCTCACTCGATGCCGCCAGCAGTATCTCAAAGATCGAGCAACTACAGCCGCTTGAGATCACACAACCGCTAGCTGCCCGACTGGATTCCGCGACCCGCTTACTGCGAACGAGTGATTTACCAAATCGGCAAATCTTACTGATCACAGATTTGGCCGCTTCAACGTGGAACGATTCCATTCGGGAAAGTGGCTTGGCCGCGTTACTGGCCAATGGGCCGCAGGTAGCGATCACCATCTTCGATCTCGGCGAGCTGCGGGGCACCAATCGCTCACTGTCCACGCCAGTCTTCGCCGACACCACTCCGCCACAAGGCGTCCCGATTGCGTTGACTTCGACCCTCTCACTCGAAGCCGACCGAACCACCGAGCCGATCACGGCAAGCGTGGAATTGGATCTGTTTGTAAATGATCCCGCCCTACCGTTCGTACGCGACGGAAAAGTGGTACGCCCAGAAATGCAAAGACTTGATCGAACGAATGTCCGTGTGGCACCGGGTGGGTCCAGCGAACTGCTGATGACCATTCCGTCACTTGAAGTGGGCATCCATCACGGTCGCATCCGGATCGTTGGCGATGATGCGATGCCGCTCGATGACGTTCGCTACTTCACCCTCGAAGTGCTTCGTCCATCGGCGATATTGATTGTCAGCGACGATGAAGATGAAGCTCAAGTCTTGAAGCAGGCAATAATCGCATCACCTGGCTTAGTGGATGAAGAGAAAGCTGAATTCATTGTTGAACGGGTCGGCTACGCAGATCTGCCCGCAGTAAAACTGAGTCAATTTTCGGCAGTCTTGCTGCTGGACCCACCGGCGGCTGTGCTGCAGGATCAATCGATCAACGCCTTCGCCCGCGAGGGTGGCGGCATCTTCGTGACGCTCGGCCCTCAAGCAGGGACTTCCGCCGTGAATGACACCTGGACGCCCGAACTGATTCGACCATGGCGGATCCCCGAGCCTGGCAGTTTTTTGCAGGCCACAGCCGTCAACCATCCGACAACCCAAACCTTGACCAAAGATACACCTTGGGCCGATTTTCGGGTCCGCCAGTATTGGCAAGTAAAACCTGCAACCTCGGATCGTATCTTGATGACCTTCGCTGGGTCTGAACATCCCGCATTGCTTGAACGGCTAGTCGAACCTATTGCGAAATCTACCGAAACAGAAATCGATGTTCGACCAGGACGAATTCTCCTGCTCGCAACACCACTGCCTGCCCTGGGTTCAAAAACACGCGGGTGGAATGATTTGTTTGGAATTGATCCCTGGCCCGCTTGGTTATTGATCCGACAAAGCGTTGAGTTGTTGACTCGTCGCGGAGACTCGAGCCAAAACGTGGCCGTGGGACAAGCAGTGACGGTGGAGGTATCCTCGAATGACCAGTCGTCGCGACCGGAACGGATTCAGCTATTCCCACCAGACGAAGCCTCACCTGTCCCCCTGAATTTGTCACCCGAAGCAACCAACGTCACGATCACCGATGTTGCTCGCAGCGGTGTACACTGGATCCGCGGCTTGGATACGGGAAGCGGTTTTAGCGCGAACCTGCCGGATGCGGCAACGGCACGGGAGCGAATCGAACTGAGTGATTTGGACCAGATTTTTGGCCCCGATCAATATGTCTTGGCCACCGACCGCAAAGGAATCGAAGTGGCCGAAAACAAGGCTTCCCAGCGTGTTTCACTTCATTCCCCCGCCATTTTGTTCGTTTTAATCGTCTTCTTACTCGAGCAGGTGTTAGGAAATCGGTTTTACGGTCGCCAGGCTGTCTGACTCGCCCCTACCCACCCAGGGTTTCAATCGGAATCTTGAAAAAAGGCGAGGAAATTAGACAAATGGCCGTGGCTAGCGCATCTTATAGGCCACTATGGAGCAATCTGATACCTTCTCCGAACGCGTAAAAACCCACGCTGCACGACTCTGTGAAAGCAGTCCGGCAGCCACCACCGGGCTCTACGATTTGACAGCACAGCGGTTAGTGCGATACGCCGCGACCATCACGCGTCATCAGGATGATGCCGAGGATGCAGTTCAAACAACCTTGGTAAAGATCGCTGGCCAGCCAAGACTGCTCCAATCCAGCAACCAGCCATGGGCCTACCTGCTAAGAATGGTCCGAAATGAGGCTCTGGCGATCCTGCGACGTAGACGCCATTGGTATCTCGTCCAGAATTTGACTGATCTGATCACTCGACGATTAACTGATCAATTGGAGGGTGAAGATCGAAACGAAGCCGTTTGGCAGGCCTTGCGAGAGTTACCGACGCTTCAAAGCGAAGTGGTCGTACTCAAAATCTGGGAAGAAATGACTTTCCAGCAAATTTCACAGGTGCTGGAGATCCCACCCTCGACGGCAGCAAGTCGCTACCGTTACGCAATTGAAAAACTGGGGCAAAAACTCCGTCCTCTGGCGAGCGAGGAGGCTTCCCATGTCTGATCTCCCCCGCTCTGAATCATCGATTGAAGACATCATTTTATCTGCCGCGCATCATGTGCGACCGTCGCGAGATCTTCGACCACGCACAATTGAAGCTGCTCGAAAATACTGCCAAGATCGCCGCAGTGAACAGACGCTGGGAGGCTTGGTCCTGGCGATTATGTTACTGCTACTGCTGACGAGTTCGCCCGTGTCGCGATATAGCAAACAACTACGAGCCCGTTGCGAGATACCGAGAGCCGCCGAGATAGAACGACTGGCACTCCAGTACTCCCATGATCGCCAAGTTGGAGCGCACTTCGCACTAAGCGAAGCATTCAACCGATTGCGACAGTCGCAGGCTGTTCGTTTTGGGCAACCGATGCAAGCGCGTTCCTGGGTGGGCAATCAGTTGTCGCGACATTGAGTTGCTCAACCGTTTCTGGTGACCGATTCGACGTAAACAATCGATCGCTACACGATCACACCCCACCCACCTCCACCCCGGCTTGAGTTTGACTCGACGTTGCTCAACCTAGCCCGAATCACAGGCTGATTTCCAAAAGTGGTTTTTTCTCAACTTTCTCAGACAATTCAGCAACGCGAATTCCTCCGTGATGTTAACCGGAGAACTGACTGATGGATGAGACACCACTGCAAAGAGCATTTACGTTTAACCGCGAAATCGCTTCGCTGTCGGCAACCGGTCTGCCCATTGACATCGGACTGCAGCGCGGAGAAACACTAGAAACTAAGCTTGATCACATCAATGCTCACCTAGCAACGCGAGTCGAAAGTGGCGAAACGTTGGACCAAGCCATTCGCAACGCCACTGAACTGCCAACGCGATACCGCGCCAGCTTGTGGACCTGGCTCCATCATCCCAACCCCACGATCGCGTTGGACTGCCTATTATCTCCCGCACAAACCAAAAGTGAATTTGGAAGATACGTCGGCAAGACTCTTTTTTATCCTTTGCTGCTGCTTTGCCTGGCTTACCTCGGCCTGCTGTTACTCTGCTTGTACACCGGCCCAACATTGGAATCATTGTCCATCAGTCTGCTTGGTTCAAACGAATCGACTCTCTGGCTTAAGGTAATGCGAGACTCGATTTTAATCTGGGCAATCATCTTTCCAGTCATCATGGTCGCGATTCTGATTGGGTGGCACCTGCTGCGCCGCCAATCGAACTGGAAATGGATGCCTGGCAGCAGACGTTACTACAAAGCGTTTGCGGATGCGAACCTAGCGAAACATCTCGCTATCCTGATCGAGGACGGCCAATCTTCCGAGGAGGCGTTGGCTCTTCTTCGTTGGAATTCTGAGACAGCGGATTTGCAAAGGCAGACCGACGAAGAACTCCCACCCATATTACGCTGGGCGGTCGCGAGCGACCTGGGCAGTCTTTCGTTGATTGGTGTCCTCAATCTAGCAGCGGAATCATATCGGCAGATCGCTGAGCGACAACGCAACCTGTGGCGATTGGTCATGCCCGCAATGACCGGTGCTGTCTTGGGCGGAATCATCGTTTTGGCTTACGGTCTTACTTTGTTTTTACCATTTATCGAATTGCTTTATTCCGTCGCCAACGTTGAGGCGAGATGAAAATGGCACGGTTTTCTTACAAAGCAATCGACAGCAACGGCGACGAACATGAAGGCGAATTGGATTGTGAAACGATCGCTCGCGCGACCGCTGAATTAGAATCCATAGGCTGGACCATTGTCACTCTGGAAGCCGCCACCGCATCGAATTCAGACCCATCATTTACAACCACAAAAACGCCGTCTGACTCTGACTCATCGGCCGAGAAATATCGGCTGGACGCTTACTTTGATTCTGTGATCGCGCGACGAGATCAACTCATCCCCGTGCTCACAGTACTGACGGACGCACTGCCTCGTGGTACCGCACGCCAAGAACTTCAGAAACTTAACGCTGCGTTAAAAAATGCCCGATCGGGATCCGAGTTAAGTTCCAGCCCGTATGCGATCCGATGGCTGCCTATGTTATTGACGGGGCTTACCGAGAAGGCAGCAACAGAGCGTCTCAGCAATCTGGTGGCTATCACAGCACGTGACAGCCACAATCGGAACGACCGCCGCCGAACGCTTCTTTACCCAATGAGCGTCCTGCTGATCACGTTTGGTTTCATCAGTTTACTTTGTGGTTTTATCGTCCCCTATTTCGAAGAAACATTCGAGGATTTTGGGATTCGAATTCCTGCCAGCACCCGATTGCTGATCGACATTTCAAACCTCTTCACTGACCAACGCGGATCAACCATCACGATTCTGGGAGTCGCCTCGATCATCTTAATGATCGGTGGAAAACTTTGGACCCGATACGCTCTGTCAAACCAGATTTTCGGGCGACTGGTTGCGGGCAGCGTCTCGAACGTCATCGCAATGGCCTCTTTGATCAATCAATTGGCAGATTTACTGCGGATTGGCATCGTCCTACCAGATGCCTTGCGTTTGGCCGGTAAAGGATGTGAACACCCGTTTTTTCGGGCGGCGGCCGAAGACCTTGCACAAGCCGCTCAGAACCCAAGTCAAGCATTACAGTCCAGTCAAGCGGCGGGCAGGTTGCCGGCTAATCTGATCCATGCACTAACGGCTGGACCAGACAGCACTCCCCATCTCCCGCTGCTCCATCAATTAGGGGCCATCTATTCATACCACGCAACTCACCGAACCAGCTGGACGACCGGTGCAGCCGCTCAGCTATCAATCGTCGTCGCGGGACTAGCGGTCGGCTTTGTGGTCATCGCTCTGCTCGCACCGCTGCTCAGTCTGGTTCAAGGGTTAGTTTGAAATGAACAATCTTGAATCTTGGTTCCCGCTGTCAAAACAGATGGCAACGAAATTCCACGATTGGCGAATCACGCCGTGGTGGACAAGCGAAAGTCGCAACTGCCGCCAACGCACGATCCTTCAATTACTGGCAATCGCTCATGAGCAGCATGTAGACCCTGCTCCCTTGTTATACAATCACGCCCTTGAACAGGTTGGGCGACATCGAGCAAGTGTCAATCAATTTGCCAACCGCGTCGCAGAGGGAACATCGGTCATTGAAGCGGCAGAGCAGACCCCGGGGGTGCTCGGCAATGCAACTGTATTAGCGCTCCGCTTTGGAGCTCAAACAGGAACGCTTTCCCAGGTTTATCGCGATCTCATCGAGGCTCAAGATTTCGCAACTGACCAATCGCGAAAGAATCTACAGCACACCTTTGCCTATGTAGTGATGACCTTGCTCGTCTTGGTCTTGGTCACTTTGTTTCTCGCGAACGTCATCTTCCCAACCTTGATGACGATATCTGAAGAACTAGGCCCAGAACAATCCACTTCTCGTCCTCTTACATTTACGCTAACGGTTTTGCTCATGGAGCATTTCGCTAATCACGCACTGCTTTACATACTTCTGAGCGTTGCAGTTGTTTTCCTGTGCTGGTTGACACCAACCCGTCGTTTGATCAAACAAAACGCCCTTCCGAAGTGGATCAGAAACCACGCCCAGATCCAAGTCGCCGAAATTCTGCGACTACTTGCTATCTCATTGGAAGCGGGCCGCCCCGTTCCGTCTGCATTATCAACCCTGGCTCACTACCACTATGACAGCCAAATTCGTCACAAACTTTTGTCGGCAAAGAATCAGATCGAAGAAGGCGTTGACCCATGGGGCAGCCTGACGAATGTCCATCTGCTCACCACGGCTGAAAGTCACGTTCTCGCATACTCATCGAGCAAGCTATCAACCATTTGGACTTTGCGACAACTATCCGACTGGAAGCGAAGTAACTCACTGAACCAACGGGAACGGACCACTTCATTGGCCTTGCCAACGTTCACCATCCTGACAGCAGCAGTCGTCTTGCTTATCTGCAGCGCTGTTTTTAGTTTTTTGGCCTACATCATTTGGTTCCTCGCGTAGTAGATCACAATGCGAAACAGACACCATTGCCGCGCCGCCTTCACCTTGACTGAGCTGATAGTTTGTGCATCGCTGCTGACAACGGTCATGTCGTTTGTCGCCACCATCTCGATCCGCACCGATCGCTTGTGGAAAGAAACGCGGCATCAAAAAATCGCGCTCGATGAACTTAGCAACAAACTCGAACACCTGACCACGCTCCATTTAACCGAGGCCCAACAGGCGATTAGCAGCATGGAAATCTCGCCAGATACCCGTGCTTTATTGCCACACGCGAGCCTGAAAGGAAAGATCGAACAGCTGCCAGGATCGATCCAGATCGTCCTCACTTTGGAAATTGACGGTGAATCAGTAACGCGAAGCACCCATCATGCACCGCTAACACTCGTCGGCTTCTTATCCCCTTCGCCCGCTCACGAAATCACCTTTCAATCGCAACCCGCAGACCAAGCAGAAGCAACCACCGCACCGAAAGCAAACGTTCAGTCTGAAATCGCAAGTGAATCGGAACAGGAATCAGGGGAGGAGGAATGATGCGAAAGTTCAAACGGCATGCGTTCACCTTGATCGAACTACTCGTGGTAATGACAGCGGGCATGACAGTTCTGATCATGACGACCGGGATGATTCATAAGACAATGCTCATCGCATCCACCAACCAGGCAAGAATGGATCAATCGATCGTAATCGACCGTCTAGCGAGAGAGTTCCGATACGATGCACACCGGGCGTCGTCGTTCGAGGTTGACCAAGGTGTCAAGTTCACGTTACGTGACAATTCAGTCATTCGCTATCGCATCGATGAAAATCGAATCACGCGTAAGCAGTCTCTTGATGGACAACCGATATCGAGGGAAAGTTTCGAACTAGGCCAAAATCGTACCGCCGTACTGGACTCCCCCCAACCGGAACATGTTCAGCTGACAATCCAAACCGTGATTCCGAAGCCACGAATCGACCGAACCATACACACGATTGTCGGTCGCTGGACGATTCCAGAACTTAGCGAGGAGGCGTCTCAGTGAATTGTAACTTACGTCGACTAAGGCCACCGAGCCGTCCTGGTGTGTTGGCGGTGTGCACGCTCGCGTGCCTGACCGTTGCGGCCGCCATTATGGCGACTACGGTTCACGCCACGTTGCGAGCCCGTCGACATGCCAGGCTTGAGCAACAGATGATCCAAACTGAATGGCTGCTTGACGCGGGCATTCACCGCGCGATGAACAACATGAGGAACCAACCCAGCTATCAAGGGGAAACTTGGATTCCTGCTGGCGCATTGGATACGTTCGGTGCTGCTTCCGTCCGGATCATCGTATCTCCAGAAACTTCAAAGCCCATAACGGCAAACGTTACAGCAACAATCGTCGAACCCTCGGCACGCGCGAGAACAACACGTCGCAGTCACGAATTCGAATTCCAAACCAAATCCACCGCATCTCCTACCGCAACCTCCACCGAGTAGTAATCCAATGAAAATTTATCGATCCGGCCTCAAGCTCGACAATGTTTCTGCTCCGCGCTCCGGTGGCTTCACACTGGTCGAACTGTTGGTTGTCATTGCCATCATCGGCGTTTTAATTGGCTTGCTTTTACCAGCAGTACAGGCTGCTCGGGAAGCAGCACGACGACTCTCCTGCACAAACAACCTGATGCAATTGGGCCTCGCAATCCATCACCATGATTTCAGCCTGGAACATTTCCCGTCGGGAACAACGGATTCAACTGGCCCGATTCGAGACGAAGAAATCGGAGATCATAAGAGCTGGATTGTCGAAATCCTGCCATACATCGAACAACAAGTGCTCTACGAGAACCTCGATTTGTCAAAGAGCATCTATGCGCCAGAGAACCAAAAGGTGCGAGGCATCTCACTTTCAATCGCTTTGTGTCCTTCGTATCCAGGCGGCGACAATACGACGCCTTCCGGAATCACGGTCGGCCAAAGCAATTACGCTGGCTGCCATCACGATGTTGAATCACCCATTGATGTGGATAACAACGGTGTCCTGTTCTTAAATAGTAAAATCCGTTTTGGGGATATTCGGGACGGCAGTTCTCAAACCATCCTAATCGGGGAACTCAAACCCAGCCCGAATTCGTTGGGCTGGGCTTCCGGAACCCGCGCCACACTCCGCAACACGGGCGTCTTTGAGCGAACCGAATGGGAGTTGGAACCCCCAACAACCCAGCCCGACCCGCTCCACGTGGGTGGTTTTGACAGTTTTCACAACGGCGGCGCCAACTTTGTGTTCGCCGATGGCTCTGTTCGGTTCTTAAGCTATACAACAGACGCCAATTTGATGCGACAAATGGGCAACCGGGCCGATGGGGAGTTACCAGCTGAAACGCTCTAACCCCCGCGCTTGAAATGCTGCAACCCAGCCCCTGAAATGCTGCAACCCAGCCCAAAACCGCCAAAAAAGCAAAGATTTACCCCATTCTCGGTTGTCTCTCAATTCTGCCCGCTTTCAAATTAGGTGAGATCGCGAAAAATACCGCGTAACAGATCCCTTTGGTGTCACCCCCCAGACGCAAACGGCAGCCCGGCGACCGGCAAAGCGGCCCCGACCGGAACATCCGACAGAGAGATTTTAATAAGCACAGGCTGGACAGGCCGTTTGAAGTAGACCATGCGAGCAATCGGGGGTAGTTTACCATCCGCAACGATCGGTCACCGATCTCGGATGGGTCCCTAAAACCTCCCTATTTTCAGCACGTTTCCCCTATGAAGCAGGATTCTTCGCTTAGTCGACGAAGCCAGAAGGGGATTCCCTACGCGCTGTTGATCTTGGTCGTCTTTTTCTTCTTTCTTCCTTGGGAATTCCGGGCCGCTCGTCTGAGCCTGAGCCAGAAGCAGAACAACGTACAAGATTGGCTGCCTGATGACTTCCCAGAAACTGCCGAATTGGATTGGTTTTCCCAACACTTCGCCGGGGAGAGCTTTGTGTTGGCTACATGGGATGGCTGTACCGCCGATGACCAGCGGCTGAAACTGTTTGAGCAGAAGCTTCTTCATGAGTGCGAGGGATCGGTTCCCCAAGAAGATCTTTCGCCGGAAGATTCGGCCCGATACGAAAGAGCACGAGAATTAGGCCGCGAGCTCGAATTGATGGTTGCTGGTAGTGATTTCTTGAACTGGGGTGGCGAAGATGAGAAATGGCTGCAGTCAGCTAGTGGAAAGTGGTATTACGTGACACCTTCGGGACAACTGTTCCGCTGGGAAGAGGGCACAAACGGGCCGGCAGCTGCGATCCGGGCCATCAAAAAACGCCTCGGTATTTATGAACTCAAAGGACAGCTGATCACAGCTTTCGGGGACCAAACTGGCAAGCGGCCTGCCAATCGGTTCTACAACGACACCTCATTGCTTTGCGCCCCTCTGTTCCAATCTGTTCAAACCGGTGAGTCGATCATTGCCGAGTTGACCGCAGAAGGGGGGCCGCTGTGGCCGATTGACCTAACCGATGAAGAACGCCGCTCAGTAGTTGCCCGCCGCCGAGCACTTGAGCGATTGTCTGGAACGCTATTCGCGCCAGCGATTGCACCAGGATTTGGCTGGTCGGTGGATGACTTTCGAGATTCTCTTCCAGAAGAACGTCGCGAGCTGTTACCGGAAAATTTCGATGCCTTGGTAGAAGACGCATTGGCACAGATCGTTACCGAAAACTACGACGATTCAATCGAAGAATTGAAACAGGCATCGCTAAGTGAAAAAACCGATGTGTTCTACGCCGTCTTCGACGCGGCCGAAGTCGAACCACCGAACCGACTGACATGCGTACTGGTGACGCTAACTCAACTTGCACAAGACAATCTTCCCTTCGCGATCGGACGAGGTGTCCTTGGCCAGCCGCGCGGTCGCCTGCTGGAACTGGCTGCACAGTCCGGTATCCGCGCCGCGCCACCCCCATCGATGGCACCACCACCGTTCAATCGCGAACCGCCCGATGCAGTGTCTGGGATGCCTGCACTTCGGATGGGTGGACCGCCGGTAGATAACATGGCGATCGATGAAGAAGGAAGCATCACCCTGGTTCGTTTGATTGGATACAGCGTGGTGCTCGGGATCGTGCTGTCCTTAATTTGTTTCGGCAGCCTGAAAATCACTGGCGTCGTTTTCATCGTTGGCGGTTCATCCGCGATCATGAGCATGGCGATTGTTTGGTGGACGTCTGGTCGGGTGGATGCAATCCTGATGAGCATGCCCTCACTCATTTATGTGCTTGGATTGTCGGGTGCGATTCACGTCGTCAACTATTACCGCGATGAGGTAAGAAAGTCGGGTGAAGCGGGTGCCGCGAGACGAGCACTTCGGCACGCCTTCATGCCTTGCACGTTGGCTTCCCTGACAACGGCTATCGGATTGGCTTCGTTGTACACCAGCAACCTGGCACCGATCAGCAATTTTGGGCTTTATTCAGCACTTGGTGTGCTGATGACTCTCGGTGTGCTGTTCTCCTACCTACCAGCTGCTTTACAGACCTTCCCGCCATCCACTGCGTTTCTGCAAGACACTCCCTCCCAACCAGAGAATGAAAGCCGCCTATCTGAATGGTGGGCGTCAGCTGGACGCTGCATTACCGGACACCATCGCTTGGTCAGCGTAGCATGCATCAGCCTGCTGCTGGCAAGCGCAACGGGATTGATGAAAATCCAAACATCTGTTCAGTTGCTGAACCTGTTTGACGACGACTCGCGAATTATTCACGACTACGCTTGGTTGGAAGAAAACTTTGGCAAGCTTGTTCCAATGGAATTGGTCGTTCGCATTCCACCCTCAATGCAATCGGAATCGGTGACGGCGGAGTCAGCGCCAGCTCCCGAAACACGCCCACAACCGCTCGACATCTTAGAACGAGTCGAGGCAATTGCACGAATCCGAACCGTCGTTTATCGAACACTTGGCGAGCCGGGCCGCAAAGTGGTTGGCCAAGCAATCGCAGCCGACACCTTTTTACCGCCACTGCCGCAAACCACGAACAGATACAGCCCGATTCGAGCTAAGTTTGTTCGTGAACTTACGGCGGCCAGTGAACAACTGCGTGACAACGATTACCTGAAAATTGAAAAAGAAGGCCAATACACCAATAGTGAATTATGGCGAATCAGCTTGCGGGTGGCCGCGCTCTCAGATGTCGACTACGGACAGTTCGTGTCCACGCTTCGCGAAGTTGTCGAACCCGTTTTGAGGGCCTACGAAACACGTGATCAATTGATTCGTCAACTGAATTCCGGAGACGGTTCTTCGAAAAGAAAGCAGCGGGTTATGCTGGTCGGCAGCGAACGCCCCAAATCGCTCGAACAAGCCGATCTGCTCGGACAAAACCGCGAAATTGATCAGCGCATGACTTACCTAGCGACGCTGAGTGAATTGCTCAATGGCGAACGGATTGACAAACCCCGCTGGCTAAATGCCGATCCAGAGAAAGCCAAGAAGCTGGTTGCCAGTGAAAAGTGGGAAACTTTGGTACAGAGCTTTGATGCGATTGTTTGGCTCGGCACTGATTCATTTGATCCAACCGACTTCGCCGCCGCCAATGTGTTCATCAATGGTGAACAAACACTTGCCAAGACGACCCAACCAACTTTGCTACCCAATCGCACTCCTGACGTAATCGGATCTGGTCCGATGCAGGTCGTGTACACCGGAGTTGTCCCCGTCGTCTACAAGGCGCAGCGAACCTTGCTGCAAAGTTTGGCCAATTCGATCGGACTTGCATTTGTACTGATCGCAGCCGTCATGATTTGGCTGCTCAACCCTGGAAAGCTGCCAATCGACTGGCTTCGCCCTAAACAACTGGGGTACGGTATCGCAGCTGGAACGGTCGCAATGATCCCCAATGTGTTCCCCTTACTTTTAGTTTTTGGGGTGATGTGCCATCAAGGAATCGAAATCGACATTGGAACGATGATGACCGCTTCGGTTGCGATGGGGGTCGCGGTCGACGATACCATTCACTTCCTCGCTTGGTTTCGTGAAAACTTAGATAAAGGAATGCATCGAGTCGAAGCGGTAATCGAAACCTATCGGCGGGTTGGACCTGCCATGACACAAACGACGGTCGTCGGCGGGCTTGGCTTGTTCGTGTTTTCACTCTCAACATTCACACCAACCCAACGCTTCGGCACATTGATGCTTGTGATGCTCGCTGCCGCACTGCTGGGTGACTTGATTCTGCTGCCAGCCCTACTTGCTGGACCTGCGGGCAAACTGTTCAAGCCACGAGCGAGGGCCTCGCAACCGGACCAGCCGGAACCGACCGAAAATATTACCAAAACCGTAGTCAATGAAAGTGAGAGCAACGCTGAGGATCAAACCAAGGACGATTCATCGCCACCGCTTAAGGTCCATTTCAACGCTGGACGCACCGATCCACCCCATCACCTAAAAGGGAAATAGTCAACGACTTCGCTAATACCATAATTAGTTGACGAGAAACGGATTGGTGCAGTTTGAGCGACCTTCCAGGAAACAGCACGCTGCGAAATCACTCACCGCAAAACGTCTCAATTTCAATCTGAGATTGACCAGTGCAAAGTTGGCCACCTGACCCGCAAATCATTTGTGCACGCATCTTTCATGAGGCACACAAAAAAAGCGTGAACGAGTAACCTCGTTCACGCTCCCAAGATTAGTGCTCTTGATGGCTACGCAAAGGGATCGTACTTGCCAGGAACCGGCACTGGGTACAAACCTTTCTCATCAGGCATGGTTGGTGGAGGTGTATCGAGCGTGTAGTTGTCGATACCCGGTGCCAACTCTTTACCTTTGGCCAACAAATCATCCCACTTGATGACCTTGCCGCTGTAGCATGCTTCACGGCCAAGAATTGCCGTGAAGGTCGACTTGGCGCCGTACTCGCCCTCGTTGTAGACCTCACCACGCATCAGGGCTTCGATCAGATCATGCTGCTCTTGTTGATGGCCATTCGGCTTTTCACCGGCGAATCTCCATGCTTTCGGACCATCAATTCGACCGGATGGATCAGCCGTTCCCTTCGATCCATGCACTGCCTCCCCAACGTAATTCCACCCGCCGCGAAGGTGACGCCCTTGACTGAACATCTTGGTTCCATCCGGGAACGTGTACTCGCAGAATGTGTGATCAAAGATTTGCGATTTCGAGGCATCGCCGTCCATGCGTTGTCCGCGGCCACCCATGCCATTGCACTCGACAGGGTATTGCCCCTTCACCCAACAGCCAACATCCAAATTGTGAATGTGTTGCTCACAGATTTGATCACCGGAGAGCCAGTTGAAGTGGTACCAATTATTTGTCTGGAACGCCATTTCCGTCTGGTCGGGGGTTCGATTGCGATACCAGATACCGCCACCATTCCAGTAAACACGCGTCGCGATCACATCACCGATCGCACCATCCTGGATTCGCTCAATGGTTTCCATGTATCGCGGTTCGTGACGTCGCTGCAAACCGATTGCGACCATCAGGTCCTTTTTCTTGCTCTCTTCGACAGAGGCTAGAACACGGCGAACACCGGTGGCGTCAGACGCGACAGGCTTCTCCATGAAAACATGTCGGCCTTTATTGACCGCATATTCGAACTGCTGGGGTTTGTAGGCTGGTGGCGTGGCGATGATCACGAGATCGCAATCGACGTCGATCGCCTTTTTGTAGCCATCCAAGCCGCCGAAGATTCGTTCCTGAGGAACATCCACCTTATTTTTATTGTCACCACGACTCAGGGCATTCAGTGACCCAGAAGATTTCGGTGAAAACGGATCTGCGACCGCAACAAGCTTGGTGTTGCCCTTGGTTGCCATGATTTTTCGAGCCGCTCCAGTGCCTCGACCGCCGCAACCGATCAGGACAAAGCGAATTTCGTCACTACCGGCGGCGTGAGCTGTTTTTGCAACGGTGCTGGTCAATGCGGCACCGGCCGCTGCGGCCGTCGTCGACTTCAGAAATCCGCGGCGTGTCGAATCATTCTGCATGTTATTCGTCCTCAAGAAAATTCAATGGGAGGGGGAAATTGGAGGTTCTTCTTGCATCTTACCCGGTTGAATTGTAAACAGACCGCCTTCAAAGTGGGAACACCGGCGGGTTTTTGACCCGAAATAGCCCGTTCCATGCCTTGATCAGGGGGCTGGGCGACTATGACGACGAGGACAGCTGCTCAGAACGCAGGGTGTAAATCGTCAATCCCGTCAGGTCTTTTGTAGCCGCCGGGAGAACCAAGCTGAGTGAATAGCCCACTACGAAACACGTCACAATCCCGATCGCGGTGTAGAGGTAGCCGTTGACGGTTGTGTACTTCCAAACGGTATACATCACACCGGCGCCCACGAGGCCGCCGAGGAATGCCCCCGGACCATTGCCGCGCTTGGTCAATGCACCAAGGACAAACAATCCACCCAAAACGCCCATAAATAAACCGATGACTTTGATGAACTGATCAAACAGTGACTTGATGTCAGGATTGACGAACAATAATCCGATGGCGGTTCCTGCGATACCAATCAGAAAAGTCGCCCACCGAGCCGCCCGTAGGTAACCATGGTCAGTGCGACAAAGATTCAGTGGTCTCAGGAAATCGGTGACCACGGTCGTCGCCGTTGAGTTCATGCTGGTTGAAACAGTCGACTGCGCCGCGGCAAAGACCCCGGCGACAATCAGGCCAGCTAATCCAATCGGCATCTCATGAGCAATGAACAATGGGAAAATCTGATCCGTCGTCGCCGTGGGATCAAGCTTTTCCGGGTTCGACTGATAGAACGCAAACAACGCCGTTCCGATTCCGAAAAAAAGCAAGGTCGCCGGGATCGTGAGTACCGCATTCGTCCAAATCGCTCGCGCGGCCAATTTTTGTGACGGTGTTGTCATATAACGTTGCACAACCGCTTGGTCTGCCGTGTAGGAAGAGATGTTCTGAGCGATTCCCCCCACGATGATCACCCACAGCGCAATCTGCGTGTTTGTGGCACCCCAATTCCAATTCGCCATCGCAAACTTTTCTTGCCGGCTTGCCGCCTGCAGCAACCCTTCACCGCCACCGTCAACACCGCTTACCAACAACACAACTGCCACGACTGCGCCGCCAAGTAGTACCACTGTCTGGACGGTGTCAGTCCAAATCACAGCTTCGATCCCACCCATCGTGCAATACAAAATGCTAAGCACTCCCATCATCACGACGGACTGGCTTGGCGTCAGTGGTGTCGCGGTTGCCAAAGCCAAGCCCGTCAATGACATCACAACTGCCATTCGAAAAACGTGAAACAGTGTGAAGCTGGCGCTTCCGAACAACCGAACCGAGCGATTGAATCGGAGCTCGAGATACTCGTACGCACTCGTCGCATCAATGCGACGATAGAACGGCAATGCCACAAATACCGCGATGACCGCCACTACGGGGATCATCATGTTTCCAACCGCGTAAACCCAATCCTGCGCAAACGATTTGGATGGCACACCAGTGAAAGTAAGCGAACTCAGCATCGTGGCAAAAATACTGCAACCCGCCGCCCACCACGGAACACTCTTGCCACCACGAAAATAGTCATCCGTACTCTTATTTCGTTTGGCGAAGTAAAGACCGATTCCAACCATCGACAACAGGTATCCAAACAACACACCATAATTGATGGCACCGAAATTGAGTGACTTCGCCAAAGGCTCGATTGACCACACCTTGGGTGATCGAACTCGCGGGCGAACTTCTCCACGCGCAACGATCAAACGATCTTTCCACTCAATGGCCACCGTTGTCACTTGATTCGCTGGAATCTCGCCAGCCGATGTCCAAGTATCGGTAATCGTGTGATAGGCGAAAGCCTGCTTTGGAAAACCCGGATGATCGTCGCGTAATTGGTCCGTTTTATCGAATAGTGAGCCGTCTGCACCCCCGAGAACAAACAAGTGGCTTTGACCAAAGGCCACTCCCGGCGCGGCCATCACGCAGCGAGGCACATCAGCACACGGTTTCCACGTCTTTGTGGCTGGAATGTACTTCCATGTGTCGGTCAGAAAATCGACTTCTTCACCATTTTTCCTTCGTCCACTGATGACGTAAATTGCATCGTGATAGCCATCATGCTGAGCCAAGGTCAGGTTGAAAGCACGCGATGGAAACGGCACATCAGCGTGCTCACGCCAAACAAATTGATCAGCATTCTCACGCTGTGATAGATCCAAGGACCACATATTTTTCATTGCTGTATCGAGCGCAGGTTCGCTCTGCCCACCCACTAAGTAGATGACGTCACCGATCGTTGTGGCGGCACCGTAAACACATGGTTTCGGTAGGGAAGGGAAGGGAAGGATTTGCACCTCACCGGTCTGCTCTTGATACTGCAACAAGAAAACATCGGAATAGCTTTTGGTCGCGTCGTTTCCACCCATGCAAACGACACCATCGGTTGTCGAAACAGCTGCCGCATACGCGAGAGGACGGGGCAAAGTTCCCGCAGTTTGCCAGGTATCATCACGCAAAACATAAATCTGGTCGTGCCAAGCCTTGTCATTTTCCCAAACCGGTTTTGGAAAATTAGCACCACCCGCGACAATCAACGCATCACCATGCACACCAACAATTGGCCCAGCAACACCAAGTGAATCCGGAATGGAGGGAAGCTCACTCCAGCGGAGCATCGGATCCTCGGCGAACGCTGCCCCACTCTGAATCGCGAATAACAATAGAAAAACAAAGGAGCAGATGACCCGGTACTTATCAATCATTTCAACCCTCAGCCATGCCACACCAATCAAAAAATCCAATCGATGTCAATTGCGAATGCAATTGATCCGATTCCTCACTAGACAACGCTCGCAGCGGCAATCGGCACGGTCCGCCATACATTCCCAGCATTTCCATCATCTGTTTCAACGCACCGTGAAACGGATATTGCTGCATTACTTCGACCATCTGAACACTGTGGTACTGTAGATCGCGAGCGGCAGCCAAATCATTTGCCTCGACCGCGGAAAAGATACGCTGGTAGAGCGGCGCGGCGAGATTGTAGGTGCTACCGATTGCGGCGGCTGCACCGGTTGCTACGGCGCCCAACAGCATCTCATCACATCCCCAAACGACATCGTATCGACCGCCACCGGCATGCAGACAACTCTGGTAATCATGCAACATCGGCGCGGTGTACTTCAGTCCGACAAGCGTAGGGATTCGATCCACCGCAAAATCCATGAATTGGACGATGTTGATCGGCGAACCGGTCAGAGCCGGAATGTGATAGTAGTAAAAGGGCAGCTCAATGCCGCTTGAGATCTCCTGCATACACTGACAAAGCGCTTCGGCGTCAGCCACCTTAAAATACGAGGGGCAAGTTGCCGAAATCACGTCCGCGCCAACCGACTCCGCATGCATCGCCAATCGGTTTGCTTCCGCCAACGAGTTATGACCAATCTGAACAATAACCGGGGCGCGGCCGTCGACACATCGCACCGTCTCTTCTACGACGGCACGGCGTTCCTCACTGGTCAACGACATCCCTTCCCCAGTGCTTCCACACACATAGAAGCCGCGGACTCCCGACGCCAATAAGCGTTCCATTGTCGGACCAATTTCACCCAACTTGACAGATCCGTCTTCGGCGAGCGGGGTTGTTGTGGCTGCGACTAAACCTCGCAGCGGTGGCTGGTACATCAGTTACTCGATTTGCAAGAACGCAGAATTGAGCAAAGGTTTTTGCTCACGAACGAGGTAAGATCTTAGACCAAACTGGTCTTGTTCGCTGTCAAGCTTCCAAACGTGGACGTG
>JAYZAR010000169.1:0-27200 GCA_036339635.1 Planctomycetota bacterium
AAAACACCTCGGTTGTTGGGCATGTCAAAGTACCAACCGTGAGTCCAGTTGTAGCGACCCAAGCAAACAATGCCTCCCTGCCTGAGTTCGGTGGGCCTAATCCAGGCAGAGACGGTAAAGTCGCCTTCACCAACATTCATCGCATTCACTCTTGGCGCAACCACCGCTGCCGTCGAGCCATCGAGGACAAGTGATTTGCTGTTGTGGCCGATAGGAGACTCAGCGGTTGTTGCCGCACCGACCAAATCGCCTGCGAGCTTGCCTGACTCTGAATAGCCTGGGGATTCCGCATCAAAAGACCAATGTCCGATCAGGCCATCAGCAAGCTTGGAATCGTCGGCTGGTGCTTCTATTTTTCCACGATGTGGTTTGGTGTGTACATCGATCTGATAGATCCCCCCCTCGTCAACCTGCAGCACACGATTTTCGGCGTTGATGAGATGTTGAATTTGATGGTCACGAGCGGACTCCTCTGCGTTGGTAGCGGCGGGTTTGATTCCAAGGCCGGTGAGCAATAAACCGTCTTGGTATTTCGCAGCTTTGACACGAACACGGAACCGGCCATTCTCGGGTAATTCCCTCAATGCGATTTTGAAATTTGCCTTTGGCCCATAGGTGCTAGATTCACCGAAAATCTCACTCGTTGGAATCGACGGTCGTAACAGAAGTCCGTTCGACACAGATCGATAGGGGTTGCCCTTGGGGTAGCCGCGATCACCCCTCATGCACGCAAAGACAGCATGGTAGATGCTGCTGTATTCACGCCACCCACGCACTGTGTTGTTACCTTGGTAGCCCTCGTTGAACCGATACTGCGTTTGCATCCGAAACGGTGTGAACGGGAAAGGTTTGTTTGCGTTCAATTCGGTGACGACAAAATCCTGATTGGGCAACAATCGGCTGTTTGCACCAAGAATCAACTTTTCTTTAGAGGGTTGTGGATTGATCGACTTGCCCAAGTCCATCCGAAAATTTTGGATGATAGGGTAAGTGGATTCCTCAACCAAGCTTGCGTCAATCGCTTTTTCAGCTATCCGAAACCATGCTTCGACTTGCAGCGGCGAGGTCAGTAGAGTCTCGGCATCATTGGAGAATCCGTCCCGCGAAAAACCGTCCGGGGGGAGCGTGGCCGCGAAGTCCTCTTCAAGCCCAAGAAGTTCCCGCAGCGTGATGCGATATTGCTCAACGGTTAGGCGTCGAATCGATCCGTGCACAGGTTTCTTTCTCAAACCCGCCTCATGAAGTGCGGTTTCGATCCAGCGCAGCATCTGTTTTCGCTCAGTCTCGTTGGGCTGCCGCTCGTCGTGGGGCGGCATTGATTCCGATTCGATTTGCTCGGAAATTTCCTCCCACAATTTCAAGGAGGCTTCGGCAAGTCTGCCATCCAAGTGGTCCACCCGGATCCCCGACTCTTGTTCCTGCTCGTTGTGGCAGCGTATGCAATGCTGATTGAGAAACGGCAAGGCTGTTTTTGGGAATGCTTCGAATGATCCGCCGCCACCTTCATCGGTGGGAGTTACTAAAGTAGCCCGCTGGCAAAACACCATGGGCGGACTCAAACACAACAATAAATAGAAAGCCGTGGCTCTCCCAATGATCCTCTTGTCGATGCGGCGGAGAGATTTCAACATCTCATAAATCGTATGCGGAGGGGTTTTACGGGGTTGTCGTCCCCAAGGTTTGCCCTGTTTTGCGGTAATTCGGGCAGCATTTGGGGGACCGAGGATGATAGGATTGTACCTGAATGGAATGGTGTCAGGCGATTCAAGTCATGGAGTGGAAATCCTGTTTCGTGGATCCATCCCTTCGATTATGTTCCGCAAAATCGCCCGGATTACGGTCGGCTGCGTTTTCCCCTCACCGTGACGCGAAAGGTAAGCTGGTACCTCGTTTACAGACGCGGCAGCGCTGTCTGGTTTGCGGCGTGTTGATCAACCGATGTTTTTGGGTATTTATGATGCCAACAATCTCTCGAAGAAACGTACTCGCAGGTGTTGGTGCCGGATTTCTTGCCGGTGTTACTCGCAGCAGGGCGATGGCACCTCCCGTTCAGGTAGGGGCTTTCCGCGCCGTTGATGGCGACGAGCGTGCAAAGATCGATTGGGCTAAGAAGTTAACAATTACGGTGGGCCAAAAAAAAGGCGATATCGTCGGACAAGATGACAAGGCGATTCAGGCTGCGGTAGACTACGTGGCACGTTTGGGAAGTGGAACCGTTCAAGTAGGCCCAGGCATTTATCGCCTGCGAAATTCCATTTATCTGCCCTCCGGAATTCGCCTTGCGGGGCACGGCGTTGAAAGTGTTCTTACGAAGATCGCTTCGAATCAGGTTGAACTGTCGGCCGATTCGGATTGGTACGACCAGGAAATCACGCTCGCAGAAGCAGCGGATTTTCGCGTCGGGGATGGCGTAACTTTAATCGGTAATAACCCCCACGATGGCGGCAGCCAAGTTCTTAAACGAACCCTCGTGGCAAGATCCGGAAATCGCTACAAGCTGAATCAAGGTTTACGCAAAAACCTTTGGATCAGTCAAAAGCCCACCTGCGCCTCGCTGTTTCCGTTGCTGACTAGCGAGAACTGCTCGGACGTTGTGATCGAGAATCTTTGCCTCGATGGCAATCGTGCTAACAACAGCAACCTCAATGGGAATTATGGTGGCAACATTTTCCTGCAGGACTGTAATCGCTTTACGATCCGGAACGTTGAGGCTCGGAATTATAACGGAGACGGAATCAGCTTTCAGATCTGCCATGATATTCGTGTCGAAAACTGCCACGTGCATGGCAATCAAGGGAATGGATTGCATCCAGGTTCCGGCGCTCAGCGACCTATCATGCGAGATAACTTGCTTGAGGATAACAACATCGGCTTGTTTTGGTGTTGGGGTGTGAAGCACGGACTTGCTGAGAAGAATAGAATGATGGGCAATCGTTCACAGGGCATGTCCATCGGTCACAACGACACGGATAACGTGATGCGTGACAACGAGATCTCGCGGAGTGGGAAAGTCGGGATTTTGTTTCGTGACGATTCACGCGGGCAGGATTTCTGGGCCAACCGAAATGTGCTCGAAAACAACCGGATTGTCGACAGTGGGGGCGATAACGGGATTGCGATTGATATCCTCGGCAACACGAAGGACGTCTTGATAGCAGAAAATACCATTCACGAAACTCGAGGTCCGGGGAAGCGATTGGGTATCCACATCGCAAAGGCGGTCGAGCGTTTGAAGCTTCGCGACAATGTGATTGAAGGGTTTCACCAACCGATTTCGGATGATCGCCAGTTTTGACCGTACGCGTCACTCTTGCCCATAGTCAACGTACCGGTGCAAATTAGAATTCAGGTCGCGTTTTACTCATGTCCGTCCGGAAAGGCGATGCGGGCGGCTTACCCGAAGCCTAGCCAGACGAGTGTTTGGCCACGACCAATCTCAAATCGTTCACAAAAAACATAAAAATGATTCGCATTGAGCTAGTGAGTAATCTTCGGTGGTCTCGTCGGCGTGGTTACGCGGTAGACTGTCAAAAGGAAACTAAAGGAATTCGGTTCGTCGCATCGCTGATCCTTGCCACCTGTGATCGTCCCGAAGGAGCGATCTCGCCATTTATGAGACTGCCAGCTAGACGGCTTCCGAAGCTAGGAAAATGGTGCGTCGACACATCGGCACGCGCCCGCTAAGGAACTCTTGTCATGATACAGCTAACATGGAAACAAGCGAGGTTGGGATTGCGATTTGCAGCATTGTTTATCATCACAAGCTGGACGGTTGCGTTACATCGGGCACAAGCGATTGACTTCGACAAGCAGATAGCTCCGATCTTGGTGTCACGTTGTCTGGAATGTCATCGGGGGGACGAATCGGAAGGTGGGTTAAATCTCACCGAATTGGAATGGGTCAAAAAAGGCGGCGAAAGCGGCCCAGCTATTCTCGTCGGAGATGCAGCCCAAAGCCTGTTGTGGGAACGTGTCAGTACCGACGAGATGCCACCGAAGCATCCGCTGACAATGGCAGAAAAACAATTGTTGGAACAGTGGATCGACGAAGGAGCCAAATGGGGCGTTACTCCGCTGGATCTGTTTTCCATTACGACGGACATTCGAGCCGGCCGCGACTGGTGGTCGCTGCAGCCATTGCGGAATGTGAAGCCACCGATGGCTACCTCAGGCTGGGGCCGCAACGAGATTGATAACTTCGTCCATGAAACGTTGATCGCTCACAAGCTGGAACCATCGCCAGAGGCAGACAAACGTGTGTTGATTCGTCGCCTGTCGTACGATCTGATCGGCTTGCCTCCGACGCCTGAGCAGGTTGATGCGTTCATCAATGATGAATCCGAAGATGCATACGAGACGCTTGTTAACCAGTTATTGGCTTCACCCCATTACGGCGAACGATGGGGACGGCACTGGTTGGACGTTGTGCATTTTGGAGAGAGCAATGGCTTCGAATACAATCAACCGCGTAACAATGCCTGGCCCTACCGAAATTGGGTCATCGATGCCTTGAACGCGAATATGCCGTATGACGAATTCGTCCGCCAGCAAATTGCTGGTGACATCCTCGCACCGAATTCGGGTGGAACGATTGCTGTGGGCTGCTTGGTAACAGGACCGCACAACACGACGAAGCCCTCGAATGACACGATGCGAAATACGATGCGCCAAGACGAAATGGAAGACATTGTCGGCATGGTCAATCAGACGTTTCTTGGAATGACCACCAATTGCGCCCGTTGCCACGATCACAAGTTCGATCCAATTCCGATCGAGGATTACTACAGCATGGCATCGGCTTTGGCCGGCGTTGAGTTTGGTGAACGCGAGGTTCAGTTAGACAAGGACGCCGCTGAAAAGGAGACGCAAGCGAAGGCACAAATTCAATCTCTGCGGAGCGAGTTAACCGCCTTGGAGAGCAGAGCTCGCGAAGCTGCAGCTAAAAATCTTGAAACGGAATCAACCTCGACGCCCGACCTGAAGCCCCTGGCTGCTTGGAATTTCGACGAGGATCTCAAGGACCACGTTGGCACGTTGGACGTCACTTTGGTCGGCGGTGCAAAACGGGAATCCAACGGGCTGATCTTGGATGGCAAAACCGCCTTCGCAAGAACGAAACCGCTCGCCAAGCCGCTCGCGGAGAAGACGCTCGAGGCCTGGGTTCAAGTTACTGATTTGAACCAGCGCGGCGGCGGCATTATTTCTGTGCAGACAACCAACGGCATTCTTTTTGACGCCATCGTCTACGGTGAGCGAAATGCGAAACGTTGGATGGCAGGCAGTGAGGCCTTCAAACGCCACCAACCATTTGCTGGAACCGATGAAACCGATACCAAGAAACTAGTTCACGTGGTCATCACCTATTCGGCCGACGGGACGATTACGGGCTATCGCAACGGCATTCCCTACGGCAACGCCTACAAAAAAAGCCTTCAATCCTACGCTGCGGAGACAACGGAAATCGTGTTTGGCCTGCGACATGGGACAACGGCAGGCAGCAATCGGATGTTCAAGGGAACAATCGCACGCGCCCGACTCTATGACAGAGTCCTAACGGAAGCGGAAGTGACAGCCTCCTCGCAGTCGAACGGCGGAGGCATTGTTTCGGAGGAGCAACTTATCGCCCAGCTAACGACTGAGCAGCGTGAGCACCGAGCCACGTTGAATCGGCAGATCCAGCAAGCTCAGAACACCTTGAAAAGTCTCAAACCGTCCAAGGTTTGGACGGTCAAACCGATCCGTGCTGCGACGGTTCGCGTTCTCAATCGGGGTAATGTTCTCAATGCCGGTGAAATTGTGACACCACGCGGCTTGTCAGCGATCAAGACAATCGATGCAGACTTCGGACTGGCCTCAGATGCCGACGATAAAGAGCGGCGATTAAGACTTGCTCACTGGATCACCAGTCCGGAAAATCCACTCTTCGCTCGAGTCATTGTCAACCGAGTTTGGCACTATCATTTCGGCGTCGGAATCGTCTCCACACCGAATGACTTTGGCTTCAATGGGAGCAAGCCGACCCACCCTGAACTGCTTGACTGGCTGGCGATCGATCTGCAAGCAAATCGTTGGAGTCTCAAGCATCTCCATCGCTTGATTGTGAATTCTGCGACCTATCGCCAATCCTCGGCGATGAATGCCAGCGCCGCTGCAATCGACGCCGAAAATCTTCTGCTGTGGCGAAAGAGTCCGATGCGCATTGAGGGCGAGGTTCTGCGCGATTCGATGCTGTCGATCGCTGGCAAGCTGGATGCAACCATTGGCGGAAAAGGGTATCGCGATATGCGAGAGTATAAGTTCAAGGGCAGTCATTTCTATGATCCGATACCGCAAACCCAAGACGAACAATTCCGTCGCACGATCTACCGGTTCAGCCCACGTGGTGCCAAGCGAACCATGCTCGATACCTTTGATTGCCCAGATCCCTCTGCGGTCACCCCGAAACGTGCAGAGACGACGACTCCTTTGCAGTCGTTGTCACTGATGAACAATGCTTTTGTTTTACGGATGGCAGATGCGCTGTCCGCGCGACTCCAGTCGAACAAAACTGCCGCGCAGGCTCAGGTACGTGAACTGTATCGTTTGGCCTACGGCCGAGAAGCTGAAGAAAAAGACATCCGTCTGGCGACTCCATTTATTCAAGACCACGGACTGGCCGCTTACTGCCGCGTAATCTTCAACAGTAACGAGCTGCTTTATGTCAGATAACAAGTCGGTCACTTCTCGCCGTGAACTACTAGCTTTTGGGGCCTATGGGCTCACGGGAGCCGCGTTATCGAGTCTTGTGGGGGGACCTGCGCTGGGCGAATCTCATCCAACTCATTTTAGCCCAAAAGCCAAGCGGGTCATTCATGTATGCCTGATGGGCGGTATGAGCCACCTGGACAGTTTCGACTACAAACCGGGGCTGGCAAAATTACATGGGAAGGAACTGCAGTATGAGGAGCGGCCAGCGACCTTCTTTAATAGGATAGGCCTGATCCGCAAGAACGACTGGTCGTTTCAACAGCGTGGCGAGAGTGGATTGTGGGTTTCAGATCTTTTTCCCCATATGGCGAGCGTGGCAGATGATCTAACGGTGATCAAATCGATGGTTGCGGATTCCGCGAATCACACACCGGCAACCTTCCAACAAAATACCGGCTTCCAGTTAAATGGTTTCCCAGTGATGGGTTCGTGGATCTCGTACGGTCTGGGAGCGGAGACCGAAGATTTACCAGCCTATGTGGTCCTTCCCGACTCACGCGGTTATCCGGCCGGCGGCACCATCAATTGGTCGAACGGTTTTTTGCCCTCGGTACACCAGGGGGTCGCCTTCGATAGTCAAGGCACGCCAATTCCTGATCTTTTTCCGCCCGAGAGCGTTTCACCGAGCACCGACAAGGCAAGCCGGAGACTACTTGCCCAACTGAATCAGGACGACCTCTCACGGAACGGCGCCGAGGACGCGTTACTGGCACGGATTCGAAGTCATGAACTGGCTGCTCGCATGCAACTCACTGTGCCGGAAGTTGCCGAATTGGTCGGCGAAACGGAAGCGACAAAGGAAATGTATGGACTGAACCGCAAGGAGACAGCGGACTTTGCCAAAAACTGCCTTTTGTCGAGACGCCTGCTGGAAAAAGGCGTGCGTTTTGTGCAGGTCATCTCTGGCGGTTCGTTTGGGAGTCCGCGGATCAACTGGGACGGACACGAAGATATGGTTCGCAATCACAACCGCGAAGCGGTGCGTGTGGATCAACCCGTCGCAGCCTTGATTCAGGACCTCAAGCAACGTGGAATGCTGAAGGATACCCTCGTTCTGTTCACCACTGAATTTGGCCGGACGCCCTACACGCAGGCGGGCGACGGGGTGCTGGGAACGGGACGCGATCACAACATGTATGGATTCTCGGCGGTCATGGCTGGGGCCGGTCTAAAGCCTGGATTTTCTTACGGCGAAACGGATGAAGTCGGCTGGAAAGCCGTTCAAGACCAGGTGCCTTGGCACGACTTCCACGCCACGCTGCTACACCTGCTAGGGATGGATCACGAGCGGTTGACCTTTTACCACAACGGAATTCAGCGGCGGTTGACCAACGTGCATGGGAACGTCATCCGTGGCGTCTTGGCCTGAGTGATGAAGCGTTTGGTCTCTTTCGTCGCTGGAATAGGAGGGATTCCAACCAGACCGTGGTCCGCGAGCCACGAAGGAAAATCCGCAGCGCGACTAGGGCCAAATGCCGCGTTAAGCTTCGTTTCAGGGACAGGTAGCAGCGCATTTAGCGCATTCAGAGACGCATTCAGGGACAGGCATTGTCTTGGCGACCGCACATAGGCCGCATTTAGGGACAGGCATAGAGGCACGATTGGGGACAGACATGGTCTCAAAAGACAACGGGGACAGGGGGACCGATTGGGGAGAGCGGATGTTTAGCAATCGCTGCGAACGGATTTGTGCAAGATGCTTCATGCAAGATGCGTGATTTTGGCCAAAGAGTCGGGCAGCACCGAAAAATGTAATGTCTCCTTGCTACCGAATTCCGCGCCGAGAGTTCATTTCATCCAGCTTGGTTTTCCACACTGCCTAGTCATCTATGTTGGCCCTAGATCCGGTGTCGACAGAAAATCACACGGCACCCCGCTACAGCAGGAAGAATCTCCTGGGTGTACTTGAGCCATTACCCTTAAGTTTGTCTGGAAATCTGGCAAAGCAGGGATGTCATTTGGACGCTCAGTCTCTTACGACAGCCCGTTGAGTAATTGGTGCTTTGTGGGATGATTAGAATCAGCGGCTGTGCGAATCGATCTGGAACCTACATGAAACAGTGGTCGTGTTGGTCGATCACTCGTTTTCATGGATTAGAGTGAAGGTTTGGCGACAGGTAAGCCAGCGAATTTTGATACTTAATTGCCGCCCCAAAAACACCTCTTGTTTATTTAGTGATGTCAGACCGAACCGATTGGTGTCTCGATCCGGAGCTCGTTTTTTTGAACCACGGTTCGTTTGGCGCGACACCCCGCGTGGTCATGCGAGAGCGTGCTGACTTGTTGGAAAGGCTCGAGCGTGATCCGATCTCTTTTTTGGCACCCGAGAGAGATCTAGAGGCAAGCTTGGATCATGTTCGCCTTCTTTTGGCAGAACTGATCAACGCGGCTCCCCAAGACCTCGCCTTTGTACGAAACGCGACCGATGGAGTGAACGCCGTGCTTCGGTCACTTGAGCTCGAACAGGGTGATGAGGTATTGATTACGAATCACGGGTACAACGCCTGTAACAATGCTGTGCGGTTTGCGACTCGGCGTAGTAACGCGATTACCCGTATCGCCGAAGTGCCTTTCCCGATTGAAGGTCCTGCGCAGGTGCTTCAGGGGATCGAGGCAGCAATCTCCGAACGCACTCGCTTGCTGGTGATTGACCACGTCACCAGTGCCACCGGTCTTGTCTTTCCTGTGAGAGACATCATTGAGTTGGCTCGTCAGCATGGTATTCGCGTCATGGTCGATGGAGCTCATGCGCCCGGAATGTTACCGCTTGATCTGCGCGTGCTGCAGCCTGACTACTACACTGCAAATCACCACAAGTGGTTGTGTGCCCCCAAGGCGTCGGGTTTTCTCTACGTGCGAGCAGGCTTGCAGTCTGAAATTCAGCCTAACATTGTTTCACATGCTTACAACCGACCAAGGCCAGGTCGAAGTCAGTTTACGTCTAGTTTTGACTGGATGGGGACTCACGACCCGACACCGATTCTGGCGTTGCCTGCGGCAATTCAATTCCTCAGCAACCTGCGCCCTGGTGGATTGGCAACGCATATGCAGCGTAACCACGAGATGGCGGTGGAATCGCAGGTAATTCTTTCGAAATCGCTAAACGTCGAACCGCCCTGCCCAGCCGAGATGATCGGCAGCTTGGTGTCGATGCCGCTCAAGGGTCTGCCCCGGAGTTCGGCGTACCAGCTTGGGGCGGCCCTTTACGCGGAGGAACGAATTGAAGCTCCTGTTTTTGAAGGGATCCCCTTCGATTTAAAAAAACAAGATTCGCCTCCTTGCGTTCGAGTCTCCTTGCAATGCTATAACACCCTCGATCAGGTAGAGCGTCTTGGCGAAGCCTTGCGAAGGCGGCTTAATCTGGGGTGAGCGGGTCCGTCGGTGCGAGGGACCAACGCAGTTGGAGCAGAAATTGGAAATCCGGGTATTGTTTTCCGAGTTGACAGTAGCTCACCCATCAAACTGCTGTTGCGTTAGAGTGGTGCTTTCTAGCTGGATGCTGTTGGCCGTTGAATGAGTGGTTTATCATCCGTGCGTTGAATGAGTCCGTTCAGACGCGCGCAAACGCTGTGTAAGGGATGATTCGAGATGCACAAAACACGCTTGGTTTTTTTCGCTGACACCTTGTTTGCGTTACTTATCGCTGCTCAGGTCCCGGGGCAATGTCAGGACACGGAAGTCAGGCAAAGAACTGGCAAGCTCTCGATGCCTGGGCGACCCAATGTGCTGTTTATCGCGGTCGACGACCTGCGTCCTGAACTGGGCTGCTATGGATCGAAAATCGTAAAGAGTCCGAACATTGATCGCTTAGCAAATAGAGGTGTCGTGTTTACACGTGCTTACTGTCAACAGGCGGTTTGCAATCCTTCGCGGGCAAGTCTGATGACCGGACTTCGCCCAGACACAATTAAGGTGTGGGATCTATGGACCGACTTTCGTAAGGCCAAGCCGCATGCCGTCACTTTGCCCCAGCAATTTATGCAAAACGGATATCATGCGGTTGGTATCGGTAAGATTTACCATAACGACATCCAAGATCCACCGTCTTGGAGTGAGCCCAAGCTGAATATTGATGGCTATCCATTTGACCCGGATGCTGTTTACCGAAGCAAAGAAAATGTGGCATGGTTGGAGCGACGCAAACAGGATTTGATTGCGAAGGGAGATACTCGCCGAATCGATCGATTTGGGATGTGGTATCTCAAGCATGTCGCGACCGAAAATGTTGACATCCGAGACGATGCCTATTTCGATGGCGCACAGACCACAGTTGCCATTGATAAATTGTCACAGCTGTCTCGGGCTGACAAGCCTTTTTTTCTGGCTGTTGGGTATTATCGACCGCACCTTCCGTTCAATGTCCCAAAGCGATACTGGGACTTGTATGACCGCGCGGAAATTCCCTTGGCAGAGAATCTGGTTTTACCTGCCGGTGCACCCCCTTTCGCGATCAACAATTTGCGTGAGATTCGCGGATACAGCGATTTTCGTGATGAACCTCAAGCACATCAAGGGTCGTTCTCGGAACAGCAATCGCGTTTGCTGAAGCACGGGTATCTCGCTTCCGTCAGTTATATTGACGCGCAAGTAGGGCGGTTGCTGGAGGCATTGCAAACACAGGGCTTAGCAGAGAATACGGTCGTCGTGCTGTGGGGGGACCATGGCTGGAAGCTCGGAGAGCACAATAGTTGGTGCAAGATGACCAATTACGAAATCGACACCCGGGTTCCTTTGATTGTTTGTGCCCCAGGTGCGAGCGAAAACGGAAAAGAGTGCGACCGCCTTGTAGAGTTTGTTGACGTCTATCCGACACTCTGCGATCTCGCGAAGATTCCCGCACCTCACGAGCTCGAAGGCACAAGCTTTGTACCATTGTTGTCAGATCGTAATCGTGAATGGAAGACTGCGGTTTTTAGCCAGTTTCTTCGTGAAGGAATCTGGGTGGCCCCGGATGGAATCGAGTACATGGGGCGGGCGATCCGTACGAAGCAGTATCGTTACGTCGAGTGGACAAAGCGAGATTCGGATGTCGTCGTCGCGAGGGAACTTTACGATCATCAAGTTGATCCGGGTGAAAACGTGAATGTCGCCGACCTCTTGGCCAACCGGGAAATCGTCGACCATTTAGGTCGCCAACTGCAAGCTGGCTGGCAAGCAGCAATCCCTAAATGATCCCCGCAAGCATCATGACCCGCTCAGAGAAAGCCAATTCGCCATCATGAAGGATTGCTCTGATCGTTGGCTCACTCGGGTTGCACTCTTTTTTCATGCTACAAATCACGCGGATCGGCAGTTTTTTTGGGGTCGAAAAAGCTGACCGGGAGGGAGTTCGGGGGGGATGCTGCAATTCACCCTAGTTGAATTGCTGTTATGCCAAGTCGTGTGGTGGTCGCTCGATTATGGGAGCGATACAATTTGAATCCATGGAAGTGATCGCCTTGCAATCCGGAAGCAGCGGCAACTGCGTCTACGTGGAAACCGCCGGCAAACGACTCCTCTTTGATGCCGGGATTAGCGGGCGTCAAGCGGAACAGCGATTGGCCGCGCACGGCCGAGATATCCGTGATGTGGACGCGTTGATCATCTCCCACGACCATCAGGACCACACGCAGGGGATGGGAGTCTACCAACGTAAATTTGGACTCCCGATCCACATCACGCCCGATACGTTGTCGGAAGCGACACACAAGATTCGCGTGGGTGCGCTCCAAGATATTCACTTCTTCAAGGCAGGCCAGACAATCTGTTTGGGTGACGTGCGAGTGGAGACGATTCCAACGCCGCACGATGCCGTGGATGGTGTCGGATTTGTCGTGGATGATGGCATGCACCGATTGGGAATTCTGACCGACCTGGGGCACGTATTTGATGAACTCGACGAGATACTGCCGCAATTAAATGCGGTCTTTATCGAGAGTAATCATGATCTTGAAATGCTGGCGGGAAGCCTCTATCCCGAATCGCTGAAACAACGTATTCGCAGCCCTTCTGGACACATCTCCAATACGGACTCTGCGGAGCTATTGTCTCGAGCAGCGACCGAGAAACTGCAGTGGGCTTGTTTGGCTCATCTTTCAGGAGAGAGTAATACACCTGAGTTAGCGATTCAGACGCACCGCCATCTTTTGGGCAATGCCTTTCCTATTCACTGTGCTGATCGGCACGGGGCCACCGATGTAATGGTGCTTTAGGCGGATCGGCCGACAGTGTGGGGATGCCTGGCGGCGTAAACTTTGTAAATTCCGTTTGTTGTTATTGTTCGTCTTTGTTGCGTTGCAGCATTCGTGTCAGAGAGCGATCGAGTTGGTTGGCGAAGGTTTGCACGTCTTTCTGACTGAGCGGTTTCGGACCACCAGTTTCGAATCCGGCTGACCGAAACTGTTCCATCAAGTTGCGAGCAGCCAAACGCTCATGAACGCTCTTGTCATCAAAGAGTTCACCCCGCGGGCTGATTGCAACGCCCTCTTTCTCGACCACTCGTGAAGCGAGTGGGATGTCGTTGGTGATCACAAGATCGCCTCGCTGCATCAATTCCACAATTCGGTCGTCTGCCATATCGGCCCCATCACGCACAGTCACTCGACGGATGAATGCGGACTTTGCTATTGCGATTGACTGATTCGCCACAAGTGTGGTTTCGATTCGTAATCGTTCGGCGGTTCGAAACAAAATCTCTCTAATCGCAACGGGACAGGCATCCGCGTCGATCCAAATCTTCATCTTTGAACTGGGATTCGTATCCACGATCGCCTACACAGACTTCTTCGCGATGACAAAACTGGATCATATCGTCACCACGCTAGGATCGTCCATGCTGGTAGCCCTGAGTCTCGAGGTGACTCTCACTCTGCGGCGTTGTAAACCATTCCTGCTTACTTCTTTCCAACGGTCCAATGGATGGAAGGGTCCTGGGTTTTTCAGACCAAATTTGATCCCCCGGGACGTCCCGGCGGCAGTCTTTCCGCCATTTGGCGACCTCCATCTGTGAATTTGGTGTGCGGGAGCGGAAAAGGGTGTTCCGGAGACCGCCAGATTTCTAATCTTGCCGAGATAGGGCCTAACGTTGATGCCAAATCCATCTCAATACCAAATCAACATTTTGAATCGTAAACACGAAACTGCTAACCACAACATTCGGCAGGCTTGGGGATTTTTCAATGGACCTCTGCAGGTTCCCCCGTCGCGATACCGCAACCGGTGACTTCCGAGCCGACGATTATCTTGCAAACAGCATACTAAAACTGAAGATCAGTGTGCCGCCGGTGATCAATAAGTTCCAAGCCAATGCCATGAACGCGAGAACCCGCTGCCAGCCGGAGTGCGATTGGAACCAGCAGACGAGGGTGACCGCCATACCAGCGAGAAGAGCAGGAACATAGACAAAACGCCATGCGATATTCGTCCCAAAGTTGTCAGCTGATTCTGCAATCACAAAACCAAGTATCGGCAGGCATGCCCCTGCCAGCAAGCAAGCGACGAAGATCCCGAGATGCCGGTGTTTCCGGACGACGGAAACGAATTGTTCGCTCGCGTCCGTGCTTTGCGATGGGGAATAAGGGTTGCTTTTCATAAGCGTGTTGCCCCAGGATGAGTACCCAAGGAATCGAACTCCGCAGGCATGTAGTGTAGCAAAAATTGTTCGATTTTATTGCGAAGCGAATGCCGAAGCGTGGCCTCACAGCTTGAAGATGCGTTTAGTTCCTAAACGTCACGTTGAAGGGTACGATTCGTCCTTCGAGTCGCAAATCACGCAACTGCCGTTGGGTTGCATGTCATCAAAGCGTCTGGAACGCTTCACCAATCAAGTCGCATCGCCATCACCAGAATCATTGTTTCAAAGCGTTGTCCGCTCCGGTGTAAGAATACGTGGATCTCTGCGTGAGAGTCGTGTGTTCTGCCTATTGGTTGGCGTTGTTCGAGGCGTTCGTTTTTCGTGGCGGGATTAGTTCATGTCTTGATCTTTTGGAGTTTGGTGTTCGGCGAATGCTGTCGGCGATGTTCGGTCATCGGGAAAAGCTGTAATTCGGGTAGTATCACAGGAGCTTAATTGTGATTCTGGGCATTTGTTTTATTCCCCTGCCTGTGATGGCCGGACTGTCGGGGCTCCATTTGCATCATCGTCAGCGTTGTTTAAAGACTCTTTTATACGTTTCGCCGAGGAAATTACTCGGACTGATCGCCGGTTCACTCGTAGGGTTGATTGAGGCGAAGCAGAGAGAACATATTTTGTGCGTGCTGCTAGGGGTTGTTTGGCCATTCCCGTATCAGCGAATCGTTGATACTGACAGCGAGTTGGCCTTCGAGAGGGATGTCAACGACCAGGATCGGCGTGCGGCATTGACGCTTGCATGTTGGTTTGAGCGGACTAATGCTGTGGTGTATGTTCCCGAAAAGCGAGGTTGTGACTTTCAGCGTCGTTGTTTTTCTAGTGTTTAGGCCAATCTCCGACTTGCCGATCATGTCGCTAGTACGGCCGCGTCCGTCGGTCTTTAGATGGTTTTGGGCGACGTCCTTGCCGGCGATCTCGCCGTGTTTCAGATCCCCAACGCGCATTGAAGAGTAAGCTTGCATTTCGCGCCGATGGCGCTTTCCTGCTGGTGCTTAGTCCAATGTTCGTGATCCGAGTTTTGTTATTGTTTGCAAGACAAGGTTGACCCTAGGCATGGGGAAGATGAGGCCGATCACGATGGATTTGACAGCCAGTTGAATGAAGCTCTGCCAACAGTATTGTGCAGGAATGCTTGTGGATTTCCCCTAGCCATATGCGTCAGGGTGCAAAGTGCGGAACTTGCCCGACGCTGCCACGATCCGCAACTTGGCGAATATCACTACCAACCGAGTGTGTGTCAACACGCACCGATTCCCATAAGATAGTCGGCTGTTCATTGCGCGGTTTCGTCAACTACTCGGTAGTAACGTTCATCTGTCCCCAGTCGTCGTGCAGGCCAACTCGAATCCAGCTCGATTCAAGGTGCCCAAGGCGGTGTACAGATTCGCGAAAACGACCGTTTGCGGTGCGGATGGATTGATTGTGAAAAAAAATGAAAATTCCTGGCCCACCCCAGATCGATAGAACGCATTGTCTCGTCGGCATGCATCGAGCTGTGTGGAAGAAAAAATTCTAATACGAGACCTTCTGTTGAAAATCCCGCCTGCTCGAACGTTGGCCATTCCACTGGAATTCGAGACAACTTCTGCCCAGAATGGTGCAGATTTCCGCCGAATTTTGATCACTGCGATCGAAATAAGATTCATCAGGATTTGTTCCGAATCTTTGGCGTTAGCATCGTGTTTAGTTACAAGGTAGGTCCTGATCAATGTCAAACGGGCCAGTCAATCAGCCTTTCGATCTTCCACTTTTTTAATCCGCCTAAAATCCTTCTAGCTCTTTTTGATCGTCGAAAAGTTGCGATCAAAAAAACTAGGTATCCACCAGGAATCAAAATGAAACGTGTAATGATGTCACTCGTGTTGATCGCATCAACCAGCCTTGGACTCGCCATAACGGTCAATGCACAACCACCAGGGGCCTTTGGCCGGGGTGGACCAGGCGGCCCGAATCGTGCAGATCGTGAACTTGTAAAAGTGCACGACGTGGATGGGAACGGCTGGTTGAATCGAGAGGAGCGGGACGCTGCCCGCAAAACACTCGAAACGGAAGCCACTGAAGGTGCGAGGGGTCGAGGAGGATTCGGTGGTCCAGGCGGCAGACGCGGACGTCGTGGCCCGGGTGGTCGCGGGGGGAACGTCCAGCAAGGTACTCCAGGACCTGCAGTCGCAGTTGACTCCGTTGCCGTTTATCCCGACAAACCGCTATATGACACGAGTATCCTCCGAACTGTCTTTTTAGAATTCGAAGAAGATGACTGGGAAGAAGAATTAGAGGTCTTCAAGCACACCGATGTCGATGTCGTTGCGAAGATGATCGTAGACGGTAAGACCTATGAGAATGTCGGTGTCGCTTTTCGTGGCATGTCTTCCTTCAGTCATGTTGCCCGCGGAAACAAACGTTCCTTCAACATCTCATTAGATATGGTCAATGACGACCAACGCATTGATGGTTACAAGACTTTGAATCTCTTGAACTGTAACGGCGACCCTTCGCTGATGAGTTCCGTTGTCTACTCGCATATTGCTGGCCAGCATATTCCTACGCCCAAAGCCAATTTTGTGCAGGTTGTCGTTAACGGTAAAAGTTGGGGTGTTTTCGATAGCGTTCAACAATTCGACAAAAAATTTATTGCGGAGAATTTTAATGGTTCCAAGGGAACTCGCTGGAAGGTTAGCGGGAGCCCCAACGGTGATGGTGGGCTCCGTTATCTTGGCGATGATCTTGAAGAATACAAATCTCGCTTTGAAATGAAATCGAATGATGGCACGAAAGCTTGGACCGCATTGGTCCAACTTTGCAAGACACTGAACGAAACACCGAGCGATCAATTGGAAGCAGCGCTCGATCCGATCTTGGATATCGACGGCACCCTGAAGTTCTTGGCTTTGGATGTTGTCCTGGCAAACAGCGACGGCTACTGGACGCGGGCAAGTGACTACAACTTGTTTCGTGATAAAGAGGGTAAGTTTCACCTCATTCCGCACGATATGAATGAAGCATTTGCTCTGGCGAATCGCGGTGGTAGAGGTCCTGGTGGACGTGGTCCCGCTGGACCAGGTTTCGGTGGGCAAGGCAATCAAGGCCCAGGTTTCGGCGGGCCAAGCGATCAAGGCCCAGGGCCGAGAGGTCCCGGTTTCGGTGGTCAAGGGTTTGGAGGACCAGAAGACCGTGGTCCTGAGGGGTTTGGAGAGCGTGAGCGTGGTCCAGAGGGCCGTGGCCCAGAAGGGCAAGGACCTGAAGAGCAAGCGCCGGGCCCCAGAGGCCCCGGATTTGGGAGACCTGGATTTGAGAGACCGCAAGGTGGAGAGGATCAACCTGGGTTTGGCCCACGTGCCGGTGAGCAACCAATCTTCGGTGGTAGAGGGCAGCGAGGTCCTGGTGGGCGTGGTGGCGCGGGACGCGGTGGCGTCGATTTAGATCCACTCGTTGGCTTGGACAACGAGCGAATGCCTTTACGAAGTCGACTGCTCTCAGTTCCCACGCTGCAGAAACGCTATCTCCAATACGTGAATCAGATCGTCAACGATTCGCTGAGTTGGGACAATCTCGGGCCGGTTGTTGAAGACTACCGCGACTTGATTGAACCATCGGTCAAAGCGGATACCCGGAAGCTCACAACCTACGAAGGCTTCGTGGCGGCGACCTCCTCCGAGTTAGATCAATCGGATACCAGAATGTCGCTTAAGAAATTTGCTCTCGAGCGAGGCAAGTATCTGAATTCAAAAAAATAAGACTGACACGCTCGCTCGGTCGCGATCCGTTTCAAGGTCCCGCGTGCTAAACACGCGAGGCCTCTGGCGTCAGTGACCGTGACGGTTGTTTGTGATTGGAGTGGCGATTTCGGTACTCCAATCATCGCTCCACCTTACGGCTGAACTGCCGTATTAGGACCGAACTCCACTGATCTAGGCATTGGTTTAACGTGACGGTGCAAGAACGGGATGTTCGATATCACGCGGCTTCTCGATTGCATCTTTCGGTCGCAAGTCGCACGGTCGACCTTTTCAGGCTACCTCGACTTGCAACCTTGTGTGCTCGCGAGCAAACCGAGAGCTTACTCAATCCAGTTTCGGTATTTCTGCAAAGAGAGTGTGTTTTAAGCCCATGTTCGAACTTGCCCGTTTTGAGGCGAGCCTGAGTTGAAGTGAGTCCGTGCCGAGGCGGACAGGCGTGGCTGGATTTGGCGGCACTGCAAGTGGCCCCGTCGCTTGATCGACCAAGCGTCATGGCTGTGGATTTTCTCGCCTGAGTTTGGACCGATACCAATCGGCCTGACGGTCATGGGCATCAAGCTCCACTTGGCGGCCGGAATCAGCCTGTCTTGTCATCCACACATCAAGCGCTTGGGAGAGTTCCCGCTTGGATGTCTTTAGTTCTGCTTGTTGGGGCGAGTTCGCCAGTTCGATCAGGTTGTTTTGGCAATAGGGATCTCGCAAAACGTCGTAGAGCTCCTCCGCCGGACGCTTCAGGTACCTTTCCGCTCGCCGGCGAGTCAGCTCATCTGACTGCCGCGTCTGTTGGTAGACCGAGCGGGAACTTGGAATGCTGAATTCGTTCTCCGGAAACAAGTTTCGAATGTAACGATAACGTTGACCGACGACCGACCGAATTCCGTACGGCTGCAGATAGCCATTCACGCCACGAGTTGTCTGCAGGCTGAACGCGTATTCGCTGTGCGTTTTCCGTTCACCGCGCAGCACCTCCAAAAATGAACGACCATCAAGTGACGGCGGAATCTCACTCCCTGCCGCCTCCAAAAAGGTTGGCAGGATGTCTGTGTATTCAACAATCGCATCTGTTCGGCTGCCGGGTTCAATCACACCGGGCCAGGATGCCACCAGGCCGCTCGCGACGCCAATTTCGTAGCAAGTCCATTTCCCGAACGGAAACCCACTCCCCTGTTCTGTCGCCACCAGCACCAGCGTTTGTTCCCTCAGATCAAGATCGTCAAGCATCTGCATAATCTCGCCAACTTGCCCATCAAAGTAGGTGATTTCAGCAAGATAATTTGCATAGCTTTCGCGATGATAGTCAAACTGCTGTGGACTCAGTTTCGCGTCCCGGTATGGTGTCGCGTCACCTTTGTTGTAAGGGCTATGAGGCTCATTGGAGCAAAGAAAAAGGCAAAATGGCGTTTTCTGATCACGCGACTCTTGTAAAAAATTCTTTACCTGAGGATAACGCCATCCATCGACTGCGGTGACATCTGCCTCCGGTGGTTCAGCAAATTCTTTTATGTACTCGAAAGGAAAGACTGTTTCCGGTGAGATATGCGTCTTTCCCGCGAGCGCCACACGATAGCCATCCGGCTGAAGATAGTTAGGAATACTTTTTACATTTACGTAAGCTCGAGCGTGGTTTGGATACGCGCCGTTTTTGACAGGATAGAGACCTGTGTATAAGGCATGGCGCGTCGGTGAACACATAGGAGCTGACTGATAGCATCGGCTGAAGGTCATTCCTTGCTGGGCCAATGCATTGATGTGCGGTGTCATCGCAGGGCCACCGTACAACTCAAGATCGCGGTAGCTGCAATCGTCTGCCAGAATGAAAACAATATTTGGCTCAGCTGACGCTTCTCCCACCGTTGCGTATATGAAGATTAGCGTAACCTGAAGACGCAAAAGTTTTCCCATGCTAGCCTCATTCCCTTGTTTCGTTCATCTTTTTTGGTGAAGGACCAGGCGGATGAATTCGGCACGGTCCCTTCGCATTGTAATTCATCGCATTTGCGTCAGCGCTTGAATGCCAACACTTGCCATTGAAGTCATGATTTTTCAATTGAATTGTTCGACACCCAAAACTCACTTCATCATGCGGTCACTGAAAGACCGTTGTGCGGACCGACATGGGGGCCAGTAGATCGTCTGGATTCACCGGTTCGCAATCTCGTTGACGATCGGTCTGCCACGCACTTACAGACGACAGGCTAGAAGGAGGCGTGATCTGCAGAGCCGTTGGATTTTCTGAATCGTTTACTGTGACGATCACAACCTCGTCGCCCCCTGGACTCCGGAAAGCAGACACTTGCAGGCCCTCGGGCGACTTCATCGCGATTCGCCGGTAGCCGGGGCGAACGAATGCCGAGTATTGCCGAAAAGTGTAGAACTTTTTTGTACGTTCCAAGAATGCTTGAAAACCGTTTGAATTCTTTTCGTCGACCAGAACCAATCCTTCATCGCGATGCTTCTGGCGAGTATTCGGGTCGGTGATTCGCTCAGGTGCCAAACTGTAAAGCAAACCCCACCACAGGAACGCATTCGCCTCGGCATCGACTAAGGTCATGTGAATGTAACGAGCCGCCTTGATCGCTTTGTCGTGCTCCGTCAAACTTGGATTCCAACCATACGTGTGCCACTGTTGGCCATTCCATTGCACACCCGTTGTTTCGGTCATCCAGAGTCGTTTATTTGGAAAGTGTTCTTCACGCAACTTGCCGAGGATTTTGGTTTGGTCAACCAGCAGATCAATTGAACCTGGGTTTCCATCAGTAAAGCTGTCATACATGTGATAGGCTGCAACGTCGACTGCCTGGCTGGTAATCGTGGGCAGATAACGAGCGATCTCGCTCGCATTGGGACCGATGTACGCTAAGTCGGGGGCGGCAATGGCAAGGTTGCCTAAGTTGGCTGCCTGCAAGCGAGGTTTCACATCCTGCTGGATAAACACCCGCAAATCCTCTGGATCCCAACGGCAGGTTTGTGTGCCAGGGTGGGACCAGTTCGCTTCGTTTTGAACCCCCACCGTCGTGACATTGATACCCCAGTCGCGGTACTGCAGGACGCGATCGACGAGTTCTTCGGCCCAGGCATCTCGCATCGCTGGTTTGAGGACATATTGTTCCTGCCCATTCACGGTTTGAACGTCTAGCCAATCGTCAATTTCGGGCTGTTTCGCGGAACGCGGCTGCCAAAAGGTTTGTAAAACATTGAGTTCGGGGTTGAGTTTCATTGCTCGCTGAAGAATGTCTTTGTTGTAATCGACACGACCATTCTTAGCGACTTCACCCTGGGCGCGAAGAATCGATATTTCCAATTCTTCGATCGCAATGCGCAAAGCTTGGTTGTCTGCTTGCGTGCCCCAAAACGCGATCGAGCCTCCAAAGCCGTCGATGGTTTGCCGCAGATTTATTGGGCGGGCGTCGATGTTAAGCGTCACCGCGTTTGTTTTGCCGATCTTCGATGTCGTGCTGCGCATCACTGCTTTGCTGATCTTTCCTTGCTCACTGGCTACGTTCACACCGCTGGTCAATCCTGTCCTCGCGGGCGGACTGACTTGTGGTTTCGCTAAAGTTTTCTTTTTCGTTTTGGACAGGGTGATACGATATTCCAAGCGTTCAACGCCACGAGCAAGTGCCTCCGCATGCTTTGGATCATCAACCACGTTGGTGACCTCGCCGGGATCCGCTTTCAAGTCCGACAAGACTCGTGTTTTCAATTTTCCCTCCGCGTCTCGCCATTCCGTGTATCGATAATCGAGGAAGCGGATGCTGTGACCCACCAGATTTCCGGCAGGATAAGAACTGTAGGAATCCAAGCGGTGCCCGGCACTGGGGTCATCAAGTAAATTGCGGAAACTTCTTCCCTGGCAATGAATCGGTGTTGGAATTCCTGTGAGATCACACAACGTTGGATAGAGGTCGATCAGCTCGACCAATCGTTGTGTCGACTGATTGCCCGGTAGTCGGGGATCGCGAACGATCAGCGGCACGCGGGTGTCACATTCAAAATTCGTATGTTTCACCCACGTGCTGTGGTCACCGAGTTTATAGCCGTGGTCACCCCACAAGACGACGATTGTATTCTTCGCTAAACCAGTTTGCTCCAATGCGTCTAGGATCCGGCCAAGGCAGGCATCGGCATAACTGGTTGCAGCTGCGTACCCGTGAAGCAAGCGACGATTGAGCTCGTCTGAAAAATCGGTTGGACTTTCTCCTTCGAAATCACTGTATTTATGCATCTCATGAGCCATGAGATTCGCAGCATAGGGTGGGTAGCCTGGAGGAATCTCCCGGTTCGACGGCATCTTGAAATCTTCGCGTTTGTAGAGGTTCCAATACTTCTGCGGGGCAACGAATGGCAGATGTGGCTTTGCCAATCCGACGGCAAGAAAGAATGGTTTCCCGTTCTGTTGGGCCAGATTCTGTAGAACCTCAACGGCCTTTGCGGCTCGCTGGCCATCCAAGTAGGTGTCATCATGAACGTCAGCTGACTCAGTGAGTGGACCCTTTGGTGGGTCTTGCGCGTTACCAACTGTTCCTTCCTCAAGCGCCTTCCTAAGCGCCTCGATGTTCTCCGGCTTCGCATAAGTATCCGCGTTCAGGTTAATCCAGCGATCCCAGTTCGGTGTATCGACGCCGGGGCCGCTATCGCCGTGATAGATTTTTCCAAGCCCAATCGTCTGATAACCCTGATTTCCGAAGTGTTGGTTCATCGTCAAGAGATTCGGGTACCGATCTCGCCAGCCCGAAACGTGAAACGTTTGTTCGCCTGTGAAGGTCGGGTACAAACCACCCATAATCGATAGCCGGGACGCCCCGCAAACAGCCTGCTGGCAGTAAGCACGATCGAATTGGATCCCGCTCTTTGCCAACCGATCGAGATTGGGAGTGATTGTTGCGGCCCCGTAGCTTGCTAGCTCAGGACGCAAATCATCAATCGCGATAAAGAGAACATTAGGACTGTTTGGAGGAGCTTTAGGACGACTTGTTGCCTCCGACGGCATGGGCAGATTCGCATTGGGCACTGCCGCCCGAGGAATCCCAGAATGAGGAATCCCAGAATGGGGAATTCCAGAATGGGGAACTCCAGAATGAGGAACTCCAGAATGAGGAACTCCAGAATGAGGAACCCCAGAATGAGGAACCCCAGAATGAGGAACCCCAGAATGAGGAACTCCAGAATGGGGAACTCCAGAATGAGGAACTCCAGAATGAGGTAACGGTGTTCCGGAAGTCGATTTGGTTGCGAGCGTCAGTGGTTGACTGAGCGCCATTGATGAACCGCCCACACGGACCAAATATTTCCCAACAGGAAGAACCCGCTCAAGTGAGGGATTGTGAAAATGCAAGTCGTCTGCATTCAATGTGATCGAGACCTGTTTTGTCTCGCCGGCGTTTAGGGTGACACGTTGAAAGCCTTTTAGCTCCAATTGCGGTCTCGCAATGGCAAAAGATTGGCCAGATACATAAGCCTGTGCGATTTCCGTACCACGCCGTTCTCCGGTATTTGTCACGCTAAAGTTGACGCTGACGGAGCCTCCGGGGCGAATCTCCGAGGCAGAAAGCGAGGGGGATCCATACTTGAAGGTGGTGTAACTCAACCCGTAGCCAAACGGATAGACAGGCGATCGCGGCGAGTCAACATAGTCGAAGATTTGAGCGCTTCCGTGTTGGCTGTAGTGAGCCGGAAGGTGTCCGACGCTGCGGGGCCAACTGATTGTCAATTTGCCAGAGGGATTACTTTGGCCGAACAAGATTTCAGCTGCCGCAGTTCCGGTTTGTTGTCCCGCATAGTGCAGCGTGAGGATTGCTGGTATTTGTTCACCCAGTTCGTTCAGGGTCACTGGTTTACTGTTGTTGAGCACAAGCACAATCGGCTTTCCGATTGCCAGTAACTGACGAGCAAGAACTTGTTGTGAATCGGTTAAATCCAAGGTAGTGCGGTCGCCAATGTGATTGTCACTCCACGCCTCTCGACCAAGTAAAACGTTTTCACCGAGTGCCAGAATGACGAGGTCTGATTGACTGGCGACCTCGATCGCTTGAGCAATCAATGCTCGATTGTCTTCAATTGAAGCGAATTCAATTTCATTCACATATCGCCAATTGGCGTAAGCATCGTTCCTATCGTTTTTAGCAATCATGCAGCCCTCAGCATGGACCACCTTGACGCGTTCACCAAGATGGTTGCGAATTCCTTCGAGCAGCGAGACTGTTTTCAATGGTCGGCCGGAGTAGTTACCTAGTCGGCACACATCCGCGTTGGGCCCAATCACGGCGATAGTTGGATGGTCGCCAGGAGTAAGCGGGAGGAGATTCCCTTCATTCTTGAGCAGAACGATCGACTGACGAGCAGCTTCACGCGTCAATTCAATCGCTTCAGTCGAATTCGCCAACGACTTTGCTTTGGCAACATCAAGTTGCGCAGGCGACTCAAAAAGCCCAAGACGGAACTTGAGTTCAAGCACCGCTCGGACGGCTTTATCAATGATGGACAAATTGACGCTGCCGTCATCAACAAGTTTCCCAAGATGCTTGAATCCGAAATTATTTGGCAACTCAAGTTGCAGACCTGCTTCGAGTGCCATTCGTCCAGTATCGGCATCGGAAGTGCCGATTTTTTGGTAACGCCGAACCAAATCAATGCCCTGATAGTCGCCAACAAGCAACCCTTGAAAACCGAGACGCTGGCGTAATACCTCCGTCAACATCCACGGGTTGACATGGCAAGGCACCCCGTCGATCTCATTGAATGCCGCCATGACCGCCGCTGGTTTCGCCGTCTCGATGATGTAGCGGAATGGCGCGACTTCGGTATCGAGAAGATGACGAGGGCCATTGGTGTAAGGCGAACGGTTGCGGCCACCCACGGTCCCTGCATATCCAGCAAAGTGTTTTAGCGTGGCAGCCACGTGCGTTGGCGCGATCGTTCCATCGGATGAGCCTTGCAGACCACGTACCATTGCGGCACCCAGACGAGAGGCAAGGAAAGGATCTTCCCCCAATGTTTCATCGACCCGACCCCAACGGAGGTCGCGAGCAACATCAACGACCGGTGACAGCACGTGCGACACACCGCGTGAACGAGCCTCCTGACCTGCTTGCGAATAAATCGCGGCCATCAGGTCGGGGTTCCATGTGCAAGAAAGGCCGATTGGGGTCGGAAACGAATTCGCTTCGAACTTCATGAACCCGTGGGCCGCTTCGTCATGCAAGATCGCTGGGATTCCGAGTCGTGTACGATTGCGAAAATATTCCTGCACCGCTGCGTATTGCCGCGCATCCTGGTCGATATTCAAGTTGTGGAGCGGTCCGAGTTCGCCAATTCCATCAGGACACTTTTCCCCATAGAAGTCTGGACGGAAGATATCGCCTTGATCACGAAGTTTTTCTTCGCTCGGGTCCCACCATCCTGTGATTTGAGCGATTTTCTCATCGAGACTCATTCGTCTGATTAAATCGTCAACGCGTTCTTCGATCGGCAGAAGAGAATTGAGATATGGGTATGGTGGTCTCACCGCGACTGACAGTCCCGTTCTGCTGGACGCATTCACCGTCGATATGGATTTCGTGTGTGCGTTCCTTCCAGAGGGGGTAAAACCAATTTGCAAAAACGGATTGTCGATTCCAGTGATGAAATGAGGTTGCGCCATCATCTCCAGCCATCGCTGCTTAATGTAGGGCGCCGTTTCGATGCGTGTTTGTCCCCAATCGTCCCACATTTTCTGTGAATCCCAGTCCGCATTGATGTAAGAGACGGCGCGGACGACATCTTGATTCGTCTCAATGTGATTGAAGAAGTCGGTGAACCAGCCCTCCCAGATCTGCTGATGGTCTTCCTGATCAAAGAAATGTCCTCGCGGCGTCGCTTCCGCGATGAAGACTGGCTTGTGGACTTTGCGTGCATACTCCAAGGCGGGTAAGCCATCTTTTGCACCGCCCCACCAGGAATAACCGATCCAATCGTAATATTCGGTACCTGGATCGTATTCCTCGAATTGTCCGGGCTTCACACTGCTGGAGGATGCGAACACGATTGCGACGTTGTCTAATTTTTTGGCACGCAACGCGTCCACGATACGACGAAACGCCTTTTTGAAATTCGCAGGATCGTACTGGTTCCAATTACCATCAAATTCATAGCCAATCCGGATCAGAAACGGATGCTCGCGATGGCTTTCAACGAATTCCACGAAGTCCGCAATGAGGTGATCAAAGGAACCGTCAGCGACCTTGTCCTCGCAGTTTCCCTCCATCGCGATTGAGACGTGCATGATACAGCGATCAAGCGTTGGGGAATCGAGGTACGCCTGTTGATGCATCGGGCCGGATGCCCATTCTGTCTCGTCACGCAGACCAGCTACCTTGCCTTGTGGGAATGTGTGACCAAAGTCATTGGTCCATCCTTCGGCGAAGTAAACGTAATGCGTGATTCCGGCGGGAACTCCCACGTTATCAACATAGCCATCGACATAGTTTTCGGTACCACCAACTGATGCATTGTCTTGTCCAGCAAAGACCAGCACTTTGCCTGCCGGGGGCGCAAACTTACCCGCTATTTCTTCCGCGTTCGTGGTGCAGGTCAAGAACGTTACGGCAGCTAAAAAAGTGTATAGGTGAGTTTTCATTGTTTGAGAAAAACTTTTCAGAGTCATGTGGCTTTCGTGCCACAGTCTAATCGCCACGCGGGAGATCTGACTGACAGGGGCAATGACTTCTGTGACCAAGTGAGTAGAGACGATATCGTGACGCCAGCGGAATCTCGTCGAAAATCGTGGTAAGTAATTAGTGCCGAACCAATTCCGCTTCGAGTTCCTCAAGTGTTTTACCTTTTGTTTCAGGCAGAAACCTGACCAACAACAAGAAACCGAGAACGGCGATCAGTCCAAAAATAAAGAAGCTCATCGCGTTGCCAAAATTCGATAGTTCCCATGGAAAAGCAAACTGAACGCAGAAGCTCGTGAGCGAATTGACAAAACCAACCGTTCCGATCGCGAGGCCACGAATTCGGTTGGGGAAAAGCTCTGATAGCATCACCCACATAACCGGGCCAAGCGAAAAAGCGAAGCAAGCGATGAAGCCAAGAATGCCCGCCAGAACCAGACTGGCATTCATTTCGAT
>JAYZAR010000170.1:0-9515 GCA_036339635.1 Planctomycetota bacterium
ACCGTCGTGAGACAGGTCGGTCCCTATCTGCCGTGGGCGTTCGAATCTTGAGGGGATTCAACTTTAGTACGAGAGGATTTAGTTGGACGTAGCTCTGGTGTACCAGTTGTCGCGCTAGCGGCACGGCTGGATAGCTAACTACGGAAAGGATAAACGCTGAAAGCATCTAAGCGTGAAGCCCAACCCAAGATAAGGATTCGTAAGTCAATTTTGACGAAAGCCCCCTGGAAGACGACCAGGTTGATAGGCTGGGCGTGTAAGCACGGTAACGTGTTAAGCTAACCAGTACTAATGGGCGAAGGTTTGGCCGTCGATATCCCGCACTCCGAGTCGTTTTGACTTGGGTCCTAGCGGAATTCACGGACATGCTTGATCAAAGAGATCAGTGAGTCTACCGCTCTTTTATGTTCCACTACCAAACAATCGGCGCAACGGTGAGCGAAACACCTGCCGTTGTGTCTTTCCGGCAACCATATCGGAAAGGTTCTACCTGTTCCCATCCCGAACACAGCAGTCAAGCTTTTCGAGCCGATGATAGTGCATACCAGCGTGAAAGTAGGTATTGCCGGATTTTAAAAAAGCCTTCTTGTCGTTTGCGGCAAGGAGGTTTTTTTTTGGGACCGATTGAATTCCCGTGATTCCATTCGACCCCATGGCTCCGTCTCATTGGAGGCTTAAGCGATTCAAGCCGTTCGTTACGAGACGAATGAGTCCGACCTCAATGCCTGTCGCGTTCGTAAACTTTCTAACATCCGTCCCGTCTCAATCATCATTGGAATCACTTTAGCATCAAATAGGAACATTGCATGTTGCGTTCTTTGTTATTACCCGGCGTTGCTCTGGCTTTGGCTTGTTCGACCGTCATTGTCATGCAGGCAGCAGTGCCTGAAGACGGAAAAGAAGAAACAACGCCGCGGATTACAACCGGGCCAGAGGACCGCAAAGAACTTGTTAAACCGGGCGCGATCGACAAAGACGCTCCCATGGAATTCACGACAACAAAGTCAGGCTTGAAATACCGAATTTTACGAGCAAGTAAGAAAAATAAGCCAAAAGCCGATCAGGGTGTTGAAGTGCACTACAAAGGTTGGCTTGACGATAAGACTGTTTTTGACAGTTCCTACCGACGTGGCAAGCGGATTAAATTCATGCTCAACGGAGTGATTCCTGGGTGGAGCGAGGGTTTACAATTGGTTGGTGCCGGTGGCATGATCGAGTTAGAGATCCCAGCCAACCTTGGTTATGGGCTTCGCGGTGTTCCCGGAGTCATCCCGCCCAATGCAAATCTTCATTTTTTGGTGGAGCTTTACGATATCAACTAGCAGAGTTGATTTTTAGTTGGGGAAGTGCTCGAAGGTGATCTTGGTGCGGACCGCCACTTGTTGGCTTGGTTTTTCGAGAACCTAAACATGGCTGTCTCCCGAGAATCTAGTTCGAAACAAGCAAACAAGCAAAGAAGTAGTTTGGAGCCGAGAGTTCGTTTTCGCTGAAGACACCGTGGGGCGATCTTTGCGGCTTGAGCATCTTTTTGGTCTCGCCCATGCGGGGCCTGGTATCGTTTCCTCGCGTAAATCTCACTTTCTGTCGAAGGTCAGGCTGGATCGAGATCAGCGATTGATATTGCAGCGACGTGATTTGAATCTTGTCGAGTCATCGGCAGATGACTTGCTCGAGTCTTTCGATGGCGTCCATTGCTCCGCTACGGAGTGAAATTCCCTCGAGGCATTTACTTTCTCTTGGATTGATTCGGATCAAGGTGTTTTGGTGGCCTTTTGTGCGAAGTGCCATTTCTTGGCGGACGGAAGGCACGGCCGTTCCAGCCCCGAGTTCGATTCCGACAAGAGCGTGATTGGTTTGTTCGGTAAGCCATCGCGAATAAACTTCTATTTGCTTGGCCGTTCGCTCGGGCAACCAAGCCGCATCGCCAAACATCAATATATTGGGTCTTGCAACGGCATCACATCGTGGGCAGCGGGGTAAGGGATCACGCGCGAGGAAAGAGGTTAGGTCAACGTCAATTTCGGTTTTGTCCGCATTCCAAATCTTGTCGGAGCACGGGTGGCTACATTGCAGGTGATGGATTGATCCGTGGCATTCGATTACTTGCTGGGGAGCGTAGCCTGCCATTTGGAATTGGCCGTCAACATTGCTCGTGAAAACGAATTGATTACGCCCCCATTTTTTGATGAGTGAGAATCCTGGGTGTGGCTGGGTGTTACGGTATAGATTTAGTCGATGCCCATAAAAACCCCATGCTTGAGCCGGGTTATGATGGAACCAGCTGGGATTGGCCAAGTCTGTGAAGGATAAACGCTTTTCTCGGAAAGGTGGATAGCACCGCCAAAAACCTTCGTTACCTCGAAAGTCAGGAAGTCCCGAATCAACACCCATCCCCGCGCCCGCTCCGATCAGAAGTGCATCCGCATTTGAAATCCGCTCTGCCGCGACTTGTAGCGAGTCTGATGACTCAGATAATTCCATGAAACAGCATCGATGGTTTGTTGGTGGTGTTTTGGGATTCGCTACAGAACCGTTCCGTCCTCAGACAGCATACCGATGGTGAGGTTGTTTCGTGTCAAACTGGGATGTCATCGTGATTGGGCTGGGCGGCGTTGGTAGTTCTGCAGCTTATCACGTTGCAAAATTAGGTCAGCGAGTGCTTGGTTTGGAGCAGTTTACTCCAGCGCATGACCGTGGCAGCTCGCACGGCGAAACAAGAATCATTAGACAGGCGTACTTTGAGCATCCCTCTTACGTGCCGCTGCTGAAGCGGGCCTACGATCTGTGGGATCAACTGGAGCAAGAAACTGAATGCGACTTGTTTGAACGAACCGGTCTGGTTGAGATGGGGCCGGCAACGGGAGTAGTGGTTCCCGGGGTCCTCGCGTGTGCTGCGGAGCACCAGCTTACGGTGCAGGAATGGTCTCGAGCATCGGTCCGTGAAAAATGGCCTGGCTTGGAGGGTGATCCTGATTGGAAATTTGTGGTCGAACATAATGCCGGCTTCTTAAGAGTGGAATCTTGCGTGAGAGCCCATTTAGCAATGGCAATGAGGGCTGGTGCGACGCTTCGCTTCGAACAACCGGTCGTCGATTGGCGAATAAGCGGTGATACTGTTGAAGTAATAACGGATCAAGGAATCGAGCGAGCCGACCAACTGGTGATTGCCGGCGGCGCCTGGAGTGAACAGCTATTGAGCGATTTGCGGATTCCGCTTCAAATTCTACGCAAGCAGCTTTACTGGTTCGAAGCAGATGAGGGGCAGTTTGGTCTGGAAGCTGGTTTTCCATGTTTTTTTCACGAAACTCCAGCTGGCTACTTTTATGGGTTTCCATCGATCCACGGTTCCGGAATGAAGATTGCTCGGCACAGTGGCGGTATACCCCTTGAACGCCCGCAGCATTGCGATCAGCAGGATGATGAAGATCGCGCTCTTTGTGAGGCTTATCTAAAAAAATATTTGCCGGGTGTTAGCACCCGCTTGCTCGCCCAGGCAAGCTGTTTTTACACAAGCACGCCCGATGAAAATTTCATCATCGACCGGCATCCTAAACATTCCAATGTCACTTTGATTGCAGGTCTGTCGGGACATGGCTTTAAATTCAGCAGTGTGCTCGGAGAAATCGCAAGCCAGCTCGCTGTCGGGAGCATTGAACCAGAGCTTGAGTTATTCCAGCTCGATCGCTTCTAACTCGCTTTGAGCGTGCCGATTCACCAGTTACACATGCTGAATGCCATTTTTTTTCATTTCATGGCCACGCGTGAAGCAGAATTTGCCAAGCATGAAACAGACAGACTGGTAGCTGTCCCTAGATTCGCCGTCTCTCAATCGCATTCTTTTTGCAATCTGAGCGGTTCGGCGGTAATACGATGCGCCGCGACTTGCCGTCACTACCACTGCGCCCCGGGAATCGACCGTTTTGCCCGGCTTCCTCACGAAGCTCATCGTAGACTCCGAGATTCACCGCAAGCGAGCGTCAAGATGTGCCGTTGCTGGCAGGTTATTCACCGATCCAAAAATCAAGGACGCGTACTTTGTCGAGGACGGGCTTGAGTACTTCAACGAATGCGAGATGATCGGGGTGAGGCAGATATTCCTTGCGGCCGTCCTCCGAATTAAATGTCACCATGAATGCGTGCGTGAAGCCATCATTCTTACCCTCAGGGCTGTTATTGAGTCCCCATTCAAATCCCCGGATTGAATCGATTTTTGAGGGTAGCGCCGCGAAGCTCTCTTCTACCATTTTGATCGCAGCAGGGTCAGCGCCATCTTTGAATTTGAAAAACACGGCATGCTTAAGCTGACGTTTTTTACCAGATACCTCTTCCGTGCTGGGTGGCGTTCCCCAGTAATCGATTACAAACACATCTTTCATGTGTGGTCGCAATGCGTCGGCAAATTCACCTGAGTGAGCTGGGTGAGGAATATATTGCTGCAAGCCAGCTTGATCTTTGAATGTCAGAAAAAAGCAGTGCGTGAATCCGTCATCCAACCCTTCGGGGCTGTTGTTGATTCCCCAGGCAAAGTTTTGTATGGCATCTATTTTGGCGGTAAGTTATTGAAACGCGTCCACGACTCCTTGCACCTCTTCCTCGGTGGATTCCTCTTTAAAGGAAAAGAAAACGGCATGACGAAGTACTTTTCCCTCAGGGGCTACCGCCACGTTGCTTTCGGTCGAGCTGGTCGGTGTTTCGGATCCGTCGGATGATTCGTTCATGTTCGCCCCTGCTTCTGCAGCCTGCTCTAATTCAACCCTCGGCTCATTCTTGGCATCGCAACCGACGATGAAGGCCAGTGCGGTCACGCTAATCAACGAAACAATAAATAGCGAATTATGGATTGAATTTCGCATTTTGGCATCACTCGTTGTGAAAGGGAATCTTACCGGACAATCCGTTGGCGAGTAGACAGATTACTGGATCGAGTCCGGGGCGTCTCCTACCCCGACACACGAGTCGGCCCTCACAGATGCCAATCTTTCCTAATCCGTTCGAGGACGACAGGTTATCCACAACTCAAACTTGCCCTGACTGTGCCGATTGATTCCTATTTTACGAGGGCTACCGCAAAAACAGACAAAAGTGCTTCCCGCCGTGGCGTCCAAGACTTAGTTTCTCCCTACCGAATGTTCTAGCGACGGACGCCTCCAATCCGCGATGGATGCCCCCAATCAAAGCCAATGAGCCAAGAAGACAACTCCAAAGCCCCGTTTTCGTCTGACGAGTCCACCACGCAAACCGATCAGGTGCCGGAGGTCGATCAGACATCCGAAGCTGACCCGGCCTCCGAGTCACCAAGCAGCGATTCGGCTGGTATCATCGAGCCCGCAACGCTCGGGGATGAATCGGCCGTCTCCGAGTTAGGCGATTCGTCAAATGATCTGCAAGACGACCCTGTATTGATCGAAATGGCTCAGCCATTCGTCGGTCGGTGGAACAATCTAATCAGTACGACCAATTGGGAAAAGGGTCGAATCATTGGTGAATGGCGACAGACGTTGATTGAGTCAGGCGCTCCTGCCAATCAATACTCCGATGACGCATGGTCGCGACGCGTTGGTGGTGTGACCGCGCCCCACGTCGGACGTTTGCGTCGTGTCTACGATCGGTTCAGTTCCAGCTACGAAACCTACGAAGGTTTGTATTGGAGCCATTTTCTCGCCGCACTCGAGTGGGAAGATGCTCCGTTGTGGTTGGAGGGAGCAGTGCAGTCGAATTGGAGTGTTTCTCAGATGCGGGAGCACCGTTGGCAGGCACATGGTGCCGTTGACGAAAAGCGACCAACCAACAGTCAGATTGTCGAGGTCGATACCGACGAGGATGTGGTTATGCCGGCCCAGGGAGGAGGCCGCACGAAGGAATATGGTGACGATTCAGGGGTTGCTGCAGGACCGGTTCACGAAGACCCCGATTTCGGTGAAGAAGAATTGAATCCGATGGCGAATGGGAATCCGCCCGCGCCACCGATGTCAACCGACGTTGTGGAAGCGAACCCGGCTCAACCCTTCGCTGGCCTGCCTGAGTTACCAGATGATTTGTCGGATGTTGTCGAGGAATTGAAATTGACGATCCTGCGTTACAAGTCCGCAGGTTGGCAAGAAGTCAGCGCCAAGGTGATCCAGCAATACCTCGATGCCGTATCTGTGATGCTCCATACCGATAACTAGCTCCATGCCTTTACTTGTTGAATTTCAAGCGAATGGAGATCCATTCCTTGATCGAGCTTTGCCAAGATTCGAGTCGCGTCTTGATTGCAATGATCTGCAAACGTGCGATTTATGTTGGCATGCGGCGAAAAGATGAGTGGAAAGTCGGGAGCGCGAATGATTCCCTTCGGCTGTTTTCCAGTTAGCGGTCATCGTCGGCCGCATTTTTGCACATCGATTTGAAGTTGTGAGAGGCCCATTCTCGCGGCGTTTGCGATATTGAAATCCGGACCAAAGCGTCTTTGCTTGACTGCGATCCAGTTGAGTTGCCGACACCGCAATCATCCAGTAACGCGTTAAGCCTGATAATGCCACCGTTGGCGACAAATGCCTTTTCGCGGACCGAGGTTGCATCGCCTCCATAAAAGGTCTCCGACTTGAAGATCAAGCGAACTGGGCGGCCGATAGCCGTTGTCATCCTCTAGCCAGGCCACTGCGTGGGGGCGGGCGTGACGCACGGTGTCGAATTCCCCATATTCGATAGCTCGCCTGGAAGCACTCGATGCAGTCGTTCTCCGATGTGCGACCCACTCGATGAAGAGTGTATTCACCTGGAAGAGGGCAAGTTAACTGTCATTCGTATTTCCGACAAAGATGAAGATTCCAAACAGGAGCGGATCAGCACGTTTGAATTCAGCCACAATAGGTCTTCGCCACAAGAGCTTGTAATGCACTAGAAGCCTCATCGATTTGGGGGCTTGAGCTATATTTCGGCGCGGTCACTTGGTAATTGCGATGCTGTTCCGGATCACCACTTTCACCTGCTTCAGCAGCCTTGATGATGTTGTAAAGTTCGCGTGCGGTGACGTAATGCAGTCGACTTTGTTTCGTGTTGAACTTCGATTCCAGGTGTCGAAAGCCCAAGCTCATATTCTCCCCCAGTACCCAGTCCGCATCCGGCGCACCATGCATACTTACCTTGACAATAACCCACTCTGGCTTACCCAGTACGTGAATGCCTGTCTTCACCAGCCAATCCATCCGTGATGGGGATGCGGGCATGCCGGCATTGATCGCGTCCCTGAAGATTCGAAACCCAGGTAGAGACCGTGTTTTGAAATAAGGATGTATCGGTCCTTGAACGATCATCAACTGTTGATTGGGAGCACGTTTCCCGGCTTCCACGGGGACACCTTTACGGTAGGGGACACGTTTTGTTGGATCACTCTTGGCGTAAAAAACTGTATTGATGGAAGCGGGATTGCATTCGAATCCATCCGTTGGAAGGGTAAAGTCGGCATAGCAACCTGTTCGTATGAGAACGTCAATTTCGTTATCGACGCCGCAAAACCTTCCGTCCTTTCGCGAGTTTGACAATGCCCAGTCGCCATGAATGAATCCATATTTTTTTCGACCGGATTCACTCCCGAATATTCCAAACAATGCGTATTCATGCAAGCATTGTCGTATTGTCTTTTCTAGGTTCTCCTCGGTGTCAGGATGTGTCTTGCCATGGTGCAGATGCAATTCGATCTCGCCATATCCTTCCTGGCAAAGCTGAACCAGTTGCCGGAGATTTCCTCTTCGATGGTAATGAGGCGGAAAGAACCAAGTCCGTTTCGGTTTGTTGCCGGCCGAATCGTGGTGTTGATCGGCCATCCTCGGGTACTCATTCGTTAGCCGATCCATTCGTTCTTGCTCGACGGCCGGCGAAACACGTCCGTTCCCAGCTTCGAAGTGGTCGGTCATACAAAACAGGACATGGACTTTGTCTCCCGAGCAACGTGCATTCAGATACCTTGGAATCCAATCGGGCAATGCTTGCAGAGCCAATCTCAGGTTTTGGTAATATCCATGCATGTGTGGGTTTCGTTAATCGTTCGTCACTCATTATCCAACCTTGCAGATTGCAAATAGCGGATGGGTTAAGGAGTTTGCAGGTAGTTGCTTTAGGAATGCCACATCAAAAAAATGCTTGCCGTGCTGTATTGCCATGATCTTAATTTTGCACTGCTTCGCTATTTTAGCAGCAGTGGCATTGTCCCGTCTTGGCCCGTGGAACTCGGAATGTGATTCGCTCGCGATGATGTTTGAGCTAAATAGCCAACCTAAATTAGGTCGAGTTTGGTAGTAAAAGCTCGGAATCCTTCAACTGAGCTTCTTGTTTTATTTTTAAATTTCTTGGGCCTGCTAACTGTCGCTACACCCGAGAAAAAGCCGGTCGCGGAATTGTTATTGCTTGATGAAGCTATCTGGTTCGGGGAGCGGTTCAATTACCTCCTTTGCCGACGCTACAAATTGGTCAATGAAAGGCGGACAACAAAAGATGCAAATTTTTTCCACAACGATCCATTAAAACTTTTGATTTGCCTTAGGGCTTGTGATTGCGCAGATTTGATCCCAACCTTTAGGCTCATAACATTTCGCTTTTGACTCCGCGATATCTCTGGGAGTAGGTCTGCCTGCCATTTGCTTGAATGTCCTCGGTGGCGTAGCGCCCTCGGATGTGTGATAAAGCGTTTGCTCTTCTTCGGGCGTCGCATTCTTTGGCATGCTCGATTTCTTTTGAGTATTTCTCTTTGAGTTTGTTTTCTTTGTCAGTGACTATCAATCCAAAACGAAATCGCTCACTGCTGCTCCTGATATTTAAAATTGATAGCCAAAGCGGCCGATCCACCAAGTCTCTCAGCAGTTGACCCTGAAATCACGAAAATCGTCTCGGTGCATCACCTTCCTGAAGAGATGGGGGCAGGGAAATCTTCGTTGATTTTATCTGTTCCCCAATAGTCTTCGAGTGGGCTGGCAAATGCTGGGTTTCTACCTCAACCACATGCTGCGCGGTCTTGCTCGAGGTATAAACTCCCATCGCCACGTCGGAATCGACGAACGCTTCGAAATGACGATTGGGAGCAACGCGAAAAATGCTCTGCCCGGTCCGCTTGGTAATCCAACTTGTTCTGAATGCTCTCCTCGGATCGGTATGAACGGTATGTCTATCTCTGAATTGACATCAATGATTGCGAATGAGGAAGCTTAAAGCGTGAATCCAGCCTCTTGCTTCACAATACCCTAACGTCTCCCGAGCCTGTCACCCCAAGACTTCTGTAACATCTTATTCAGCCTTGTATCCATTTCGTTTCCCTAAAACTTGGACTTTAGCTGTGAGTGATTCTAAAAACTGACAGGTGCCAGTTTCAGAAATCGAAATGCGAATGTCCCTGCCGCTTCATGCTCCAGAGTCTCTCTGGATGCAAAGTCTATTCAAATTAAGGCCTACCAAGATTGACATGCTGTGCTCGGCCAACAACATTTTACAAATACATATAAGTCGTTAATTCGTGACGAAAAGGCTGTAAAGCAGAAACTGAG
>JAYZAR010000171.1:0-5629 GCA_036339635.1 Planctomycetota bacterium
CACTCTCAACAACTGCGACCGCGAGGGCAGAGTCCCGGGAGCCGACGTAGTCGAGTTAGAAGAGGCTCTCGATTACATCGAAAACATTGAACAGATGTTTGGCTGAACCTTTGCTGAAGCATTCAACAAAACGCTCCCGAGCAACTCCAGCAGCCCCTCTTCGTGTCCCGGTCTCTCACCTAGACTTTGACGCTGCGGCCTAAAATGGTTCGCCATCCGAAATCTGATCGACAATCGATTCAATTTGTCCACCCTTAAGTCGGGTCACAATCCGATCACCTACCTGTAACTCTTCGGTGCTTATGACCGCCTGACCCTGCTGATCAAGAGTAACGCTGTAGCCGCGGGTTAATACATCGAGCGGTGAAAGAGCCGAAAGGGAAGCAGTCACCGTCGCCATTTTGGCTTCGCTGAGCCGCAACTTGGAAAACATCGCTCTTCTCGCCCGGGCATCCAATTCGTCCAACAGACGGGAGCGCAAGTGAATCACTTCATGTGGCTTCCGCATGATTGGACGATTGGCGAGGGAATCCAGCGCGGTGCGTCGTGCTTGCAATGCAACCCGCATACTGCGGTCGAATCGCGTTGCCAGACCTGCCACGTTTCTTCGTAGCGCCTCTGAATCTGGCAGCACCCGGGTCGCGGCGTCAGTGGGCGTCAAAGCACGAACATCCGCAACCAGATCGCTCAGCGTGATATCGACTTCGTGTCCCACTGCGGACACGGTTGGGATTTCCGACGCGGCCAATTCGCGAATCACAATTTCTTCATTAAAGGACCATAAATCTTCTAAACTACCACCCCCGCGCGAAACAATTAGCACATCAAGTGCGGGTTGCAATCGATGTGCTGCGCGGATTCCCTCAACAATGGAGCGGGGTGCATCAGGGCCCTGCACCAAGGCCGGGATGACAACCATCTCCACACCTCGATAGCGATTCCGCGCCGCTTTGAGAAAATCGCGAATCGCAGCACCATCAGGGCTCGTCACAATTCCGATCCGGCTCGGGTAGCTCGGCAAACGGCGTTTTCGCTCCGCCGCAAACAGGCCTTCGGCATGCAGCTTCGCCTGTAATTGCTGAAATGCCAACTGCAACGCGCCGAGTCCCTGTGGCTGGACTTTGCGAATGATTAGCTGGTACGCACCTCGCGCGGCGTAAACTTCGACATCGCCGAAACAGAGTACCGACTGACCTTCCTCTATTTTTTGAGACATCCGCATCGCGGTGCTCCGCCAAATCACCCCTCGGATTTGCGCTTGTTCATCCTTTAGCGTGAAATATAAATGCCCACTTCGCGGACGCGACAAATCGGAGATCTCGCCGGAAACCCAGATTCCAGGGAAGGTGCCTTCAAGGATTGCCTTGACGTGCCCTGTTAGTTCGGTGACCGAAATTGCGTGCGGTTGTTCACTCAATGGTGCCACTCCCCACTAAACACTTCCGTGGCGGGACCAGTCATCCAAACATGCCCAGAATCCTCTTTCCATTCCAGGGTCAAATCACCGCCCAATAGATGGTTGAGAATTGATCGCTCGGTTCGCCCGGTCAGAACGCCAGCCACGCAAACGGCAGAAGCTCCTGTTCCACAAGCCCACGTTTCGCCCGATCCTCGCTCCCAAGTCCGCTGCTTCACCTCACTAGGTGAAACAACCTCTACAAATTCGACATTGATTCGATTTGGAAACCGTGGATCCCTCTCAATCAGTGGCCCAAGTCCGAGCACCAAATCATCGGTCGCATGATCGACAAAAATGATGCAATGTGGGTTCCCCATCGAAACACATGTGACACATAGCGATCGCTCACCTACCTGAAATTCATGGTCGACGATCTGCCCTGCTGCGGAGAGAGTCGTTGGGCTCTCTGGCGCTTCCAATATCGGTCGCCCCAAAACGACTGTGACCTGTCTTACGCGATCATCCGATCCGATCTCCAAGTCGACTGGTAGCAAGCCGGCTCCTGTTTCCAAAGTGAGCTGCCGCTTCCGAGCAATCCCATGGTCGTACACATATTTTGCAACACACCGCAATCCGTTACCGCACATTTCTGATTCCGAACCGTCTGCATTAAACATCTGCATACGAGCGTCACCGGACTCACTCGGACGAATCAAAATCAAACCATCGCCGCCTACCCCGAAACGCCGATCCGCAATTTTCTGTGCTAGCTGTGGCAAATCGCTAGGAACCGCCTGCGCGAAACAATCGATGTAAACATAGTCGTTACCCGCGCCGTGCATCTTTGTAAAATTCATTCTGTTATCCTAACAAACCGTCTCCAACTGGGAACCTGCTCCCTTCCCCACCGGCCGGCGGTCGCTTAACCTTTTCTCTATCGAATACGGTGAGCTGTCGCCGGCGAGAGTAGTTTACGGATTCACAAGAATCACGGTATTCACGCAACAGACAACGGCTCCTTCAACAAACGCCTGACGCATTCCAAGGGCTCGGTTATCCCATCATGGTCGATCTCACCAAATACATCCGGGACATACCCAACTATCCCAAGCAAGGAATTTTGTTTCGGGATATCACGCCGTTGCTGGCAGCCCCTGAAGCACTTCAGGCAGCAGTCCAGGCGATGGCAGAACCGTTCCGGGACCAAAAGATTGACGTCATTGCTGCTGCAGAGGCTCGTGGCTTCCTTTTCGCAACACCGCTGGCAATCGAGTTGGGGGCAGGATTTGTACCGATTCGAAAACCGGGAAAACTCCCATTCGACCTCCATTCGTTTGCCTACGAATTGGAATACGGCACAGACGAACTGCAAATCCATATTGACGGCGTTACACCAGGACAGCGAGTGCTGCTAGTTGACGACCTACTAGCAACCGGCGGTACGATGGAAGCTTGCTGCCGCCTGCTAGAAAAATGCGAAGCCGAGGTGGTGGGCTGCAGTTTCCTTATCCATCTTGTGCAGCTGGGTGGGGCCGAAAGACTCCAACCACAAAAAGTCCACACAGTCCTGAGCTACGACGAAGACGAAATCGAATCGGAACTTGGTTAGTCAAATTCGGGCCAACGTCCGAATCTGCAGCCCAAGACGTTGTCGCCTATCCATCCAACCGTTTACCGCAACGATAACAGTACGTTGCGTCCTCGCGTTGCTCGGTAGCTTCACAATGGTGGCAAGGGGGACTGCTGCGATGTGTTGCTTGGTTGACGAATTCAGCACTGACAAAGGTCGATGGAACAATAATCAAACTGTATCCCAACAGGATCAAGACGGCAGAAATCATTTTGCCGGCTGCTGTCTGAGGAACCACATCTCCGTACCCAACTGTAGTCATTGTCACGATCGCCCAATACATTGATTGCGGAATCGATGTGAACTGGCTTGATGTGTTAATCCCGTCGGCCGTGAGTGCTTCGATATGAAACATCAGCGTTCCGCTGATCGTCACCGCCACCAACACGACCACGACGAAAACGATGATCTTGTTTCGCGCCCGCCAAATCGCGTTTGATAACTCGTCAGCCTCGTCCATCATCCGCCAGAGTTTTAACACTCGAAAGACGCGGAGCAAACGGACCGACCGCAGGATCACAAAGGATCGGGACGAAGGACCGATGAAGATTGTGATGTAAGAGGGCAGGATGCTCAGTAAGTCAATAATACCCCAAAAGCTGAATGCATAACGCATTGGTCGGTGCACGCACGCCAAACGGAGCCCGTATTCGATCGTGAACAAACCGGTCAGTACCCACTCAATTAATTCAAAGGCGGTCAACAAGGCTGCATTTTCTCGGTAAGCCGGAACCGTCTCCAACGATACGATCGTGATACTGGCTAAAATGGCCAGCAACAAACCGATATCAAACCATTTCCCGGCCGGATCGTCCGCCTCAAAAATGATGTCGTACATGCGACGCCGCCAACCTTCATCGGCTGGTCGCTGACTCCAACGTGGACGGCGTTTTGCAGCGGATTTGTTATTCATCGCTTTTCTTCGTCAGTATCTTGACTCGTTGCTCATCTCCAAGATTAACTTGCGATGGCCAGGGTTGGCTGGTCGTCGTTTACAACGCTTGTTTTCAGTCTGAACGCCCGAACCCCCAAAAGTCTGAACATTGCTGTCACTAGCTTAAGTCTAATTTCCATTTTTCACCCTTCGAATGCACGCCCAGCCGCCTGTTCCTGCATCAGTCAGATATGCGGTCACCATCACCATTCTTATTTTTCGAACGCACCGTTTTAACTCAGTGTGATCAAAATCAACTCCGACACCTCATTCACAGGCCTAATTCGCACTCGCGAAGAGCGTTTATTCTCTCTGAACTTCCGGCGATATTCCATTGAGGTGCCGTAAATATCAGGAAACTGTCCTCGCCAACGATACAACCCATCGAACCGCAGCAGTGTCCAACTGGACACCGAAAACTTAAAATCCGCCCAGACGGCAATTTGGTGACAAGAAACACAAACGTCACCATTTTTTGTTCGGCTTGAAAAAACGGCTCGACTCATGGATCGCCTGTGCGGGTGCCACCTGCTCTGGCTCACCCTGCTTTGGCCCACCGTGAAAGCTCTTCACATGGTACGGATCGGCATGCATACCGAGCTTCAATTCCCCAGCCCGCTGAATCGTTTCCCATAAGCTGGCGCCGTTTCCACTTACACCAACCGGCTGATAAATGTCGCCAGACGCCAACCGGCGAGCGGCAGTACTGCGTGAGTAATGTTCAGGGATACGATGGCAAGCGATGCAGGTAACCCCTTCACATCGCACTGGAGGCGCCTCGAGCACGCTGGCCGCCAGAGTGATCTTTAATTGGGTTCCGAGCGGCGAGTGGCAGCGGCCAGAAAACCACCGAACCGTTCCACGTGTGAGATCCGTCATCACTTGCTCGAATCTGGCGAACATCGGTAACACAGTGGCATACGCGTGGTTACTCGCACGCAACGCTCACCTTGGCCCGGATGACGTAATCGACAAGCTTCGGCGGAGGGATAACAATCTTCAGTCCACAAAGCTTCATTGGGGGGCAGCTGCCGGAGTCGATTCACCATCAGAATTGATGGGATCCTCATTCGGTTCAGGCCCGAGCCCCTATCAATGATCCCCCAAATCATCAAGCGGGGCTGATAGCAGATCGCCGCTAATATCGCCGTCATCCAGTAGGATGTCGTCCCACGGACCAGAAAGCGACGACGCGTCGGGAGACAGCAACAGCGAATCCTGAAGATCTTCCGCCAGCTCCGGCACTTGGATACCCCAGATCACCAGGAATCCAACAAGTTGATTCGGTCGTGGCATTTGGTTCGATCAGTCTCTGGGGATGATGCATCCCTTGGCATGCACACGATGCACAACACCCATCGCTGATTCATTCGGACACGAAGAATACTAATAACGCATGGTATGCCACCGCCTTGCATAACAAGTGTGACCCGCATAGCTTCCAACTTGCAGGACACACGCGGTGGCAACAACCGTACGATTCGACACAACCGCTACTTGAGAAACCCTTAAATGTGGCGAATCGCTCAACTTCTCGACATCACTATCGTTTGTCCGATAGATTTCCCAATGACGAGTTGTGATCTACTTGGGGGTACATCGCTACTCGGCAAGTTGATGCATTTTCATTCGTGCCTCCGCCACAAAGCTTGTGATTCCGATGAAT
>JAYZAR010000172.1:0-24116 GCA_036339635.1 Planctomycetota bacterium
TGGCGTGGTTGTGTCTCCAGCTGGCGTGGTTGTGTCTCCAGCTGGCGTGGTTGTGTCTCCAGCTGGCGTGGTTGTGTCTCCAGCTGGCTCGGTTGTGTCTCCAGCCGGCTCGGTTGTGTCTCCAGCCGGCTCGGTTGTGTCTCCAGCCGGCTCGGTTGTTTCAGTGTCGGTTGTAACCGGCGGAGTCACCGTTGTCTCTGGCAATCCCTCGACCACGGTATCCTCGGTAACTTGCTCGACGCCAAGCTTCTCGCCGTCAGGCGGATTGTAGATGTAAATGATTCCGTAGACTTCGACGTATAAATCGAGAGGAAACTCCTCGACGGCAGTGTTGGCTAGGCCGCCACCGCCCATCAGGCCTCCAGGTCCGCCCATGCCACCCATCATGCCCCCAGGTCCGCCCATCATACCGCCGCCCATCTGGCCTTCATCCATCTCACCCAAGCCGCCTTCCATGCCCATGTCACCACCCATCATACCGCCGATGCCACTGGCAGCGTCTTTGGGTAGGACACGGACCTGGCTAACTTCCACCATCAATGGAGCACTCCCGCAGACAGCGATGAGCTCGGGCACAGCACGTTGATCCATGACAAAGGTCATTTTGACTGGAACCCGCTTGGCGACTGCGAGTGCTGCATCGTTGGGACTGTTGCTGGTTAACGCGGAGCGAAGCGTTTGTCCGGTGATCGGTTCACGCAGTGCGTTGAGGTAGCGGTTGTCGGCTGGATCGGGCGCGGGGCCGGTTGTCTCGCCGGTATCCATATCACCCATTTCCATCCCCTCCATCATCTCATCCATGCCACCCATCATCCCGCCCATCATCCCGCCCATCATTCCGGAGGCGCTGGAGCCTGGCTTGCTGATGTTACCTGCATCGAATTCGACGCTATCGCCGATTCCGATCTGTTTGATCTCCCGAATCTTTGCCTGGTAAGACTGAGAGACGTCTCCATTTACCTCCGCAACGATTTGCATCAGTTGCTTGAGGATCCAAAGGTTTTCCTGTGAGTAATAGATTTCTAGAGTGGTCGGGGTGGAGCCTCGCCAGGGGAACAAGTCTTTCAGCACAGACGACTGGCTGCCACCTTCCCAAGCGACGAGTGGGCCTTCGGTTCTACCGGTGATGTCGACATCGGACTGGTTGCCTCCGAGCATTGACATTCCGCCACCGGGGTTTCCGCCCATTCCCATTCCCATTCCCATGCCCATTTCCACTGACATGCCGGTTGCCTCAAAGCTCGCCGTCCATTCTGTCCCTGCGATCGCAGCGAGATCGGGTAAGACTTCTTTGATGTAGGTGGCATACTGATTTCTCAGCGATGTTTCTAGTTCATCTTTATCTTCGGTGGGATGGTTGACGAACGTTTCGATCGGGATGTTGTCCTTGTACTCATCGATCAATTCGGAGGTGAATACGTCGGTCGGCCATTTCAGAATTTCTTGTTGGCGTTCGAAGAGAGTTTCCCAGCTTTCAAGAACTTCATCACGGCGCGCATCGATCATCTCTTCCATGACCTTGTGCGAATGATCGTTCGGCTGCGATGACAATTCGCCTTGGGTCGAAACGACTTGTTGCACAGCGGTTTTGATCTTGCCGGACTGTGAGTCATATTCATCCGAAAGTTTGGACGTGGTGGTGTACCAGATCCCGACCGATCCAATGAGGACGATCACGCTCGATATCCAAAACCCGTACTTCATCACAACGGCGAGCTGAGCTTTTACTTGATCCATAATGGCACTTCGACGAGAAACGAACGGAACAGGAAATGGTGAGGATTGAGTTTACTGGACGGTTGCGACTGACCCGTTTGCGGCCTGCTGCTGTGCTTCTTCTTCTGCTTTCTTGCGGGCCGCCTCCTTCGCGGCGACTCGCTCGCTCAAGACCTTTTCCTGCCAAACAACTTGGAAGGTGAATTCTTGCTTTTTTACCTCTAGTTGCGGTGGTTCAAAATCAGGATCGTCTAGCGGATTGGATCCCGGTTCGGAATTCCTCCTTGCTTCCTGGGCGGCAACAGGGTCGTAATCGGGGTTGGGCACGGTGGTAGGTGCCGGGCGAGTGTCATCCAACAGCATCGGATAGGTCACACCCATCTCGCTCATGCTGAATGTCTCCATGATCGGAGTTCCATTTTCATCGTTTCCGATCGGCAGTTCGACGGTGGTATCGATGAAGCTGGTTGTCAGGTATTTCCGAATATGGTTGCTGCCTTCGCGACCGATATTCTTTGGGCTGGTGTAATAGTGGTAGCCTCGGAGTTCGATCACCCAACCGGCGCCCTCTGGGCCGGTGTCGGTTTCGAAATCTTCGGGCACCCAGCCTTCTTCAGTCGTGGCGGTCGTGGTCGCTGCGTCTTCCTCCACTGGTGCTCGTCCTGTGATTTTCACCCAGTTACGCATTTCTTCTTTGTATCGTTGCGCCAATTTTTCTGTGAACCACTCTTTGAGATCTTCGTAATGTTTGGTCTCCATTTGTGTGATGTGGAAATCTTTCCGCTCATCGATCGGCAGTTCTTTTGGACTCGGCGGCTTCCCGTCAGGATATTCATCGGTAAAGTCGGGGACGGCGGAGTTGATGACTTTGGCGATTTCCAGCCATTTCAAGCGACGCTCGCTATTGCCTGATACCTCTCGACCCATCACGTTCAGGTAGTCAAGTTTCGCCTTGAGTTCTTCATCTTTGCTGGTGTGGTCACTGCTGTGGGATTGCATCGAACTAACGGCTTGCAATGCTTGCCCCCATGTCACGTTCTCGACTTTCAGGTCGTCTTGGGCTTTCTCCCAACTCTTTTCCGTGAATGCGTAATTGGTGGACATGCCCAGCAGCAGTGCCGCCAAGCCGGCCAGCGTCCACGGTTTTTTGGCCCGAATCATTCGTTCGGTCAAAATCTCGCGGGGGACCAGTGAGGCGTGAATCTGTGCGAGTCCTAGGCCTTGCAGGCACAGTCCGTAGCAGACGGCGTAAGTCGGCAGGTTATCACGGAAAGTCGGAATCGCCAGGACATCGTCGCCTTGAAGACGATTGAAGCGGTCCATCACATGCACGTCGAAGCCAAGGTTCTTGCCCAAGTACGCTGCGAGGCCTGGCATTTTGACCGTGTTGCCAGTGATCAGCAATTCGCCGATCTCGGCTTTCTTGTCGATGCTGCGAAAGAAACCAATCGAACGTTGGACTTCGGTGACCAAATCATTGAACACCGGACGCATCGTCTGGAACACCAATTTTGGATCAACCGCTTCGCGAGCGTTCCGCTTGAGATGTTCGGCCTTGCCAAACGTCAGTTTCAGGTCTTTCGTTAATTGTCGCGTGAAGTGGTTACCACCGATGGGCATACTTCGTTGCCAGATTCGAAACCCATTGGTGACGATCAAGTCACTCGAGTCAGTCCCGATCGAGAGCACCACGCTCGCCGGCGGTGGTGAGTCGGGGTCAAATATGTCGGCTTCGAGTCGTTCGTGCATCCGGTCATAGGCGATCATGTTATAGATCGACAAAGGTGCCAGTTGAACAGTATCGACTTCAATGTTGGCTTCGCTGAAAGGTTCTAACTGTCGGTAGGCCTGTTCACGCTTCATCGCGAACAATCCGACTTCGCTTTCCAGGGCGTAGCCCTCTTCGACCATGCTCCCAGGCATCATTTGGAAATCCCAGATGACGTCGGCAAGATCGAAGGGGATTTGCTGGCGAGCCTCATAGCGAACGATGTCGCTCACCTTCTTGACTTCTACCGGCGGCGGCTTGAAGAATTTTGCCAATCCGCTCTGTCCGGGAACGCTGATGCAAACCTTTCCGTTGATCGAGTCATTGCGTTCGAGCAGGGTCTGGAGCGCCTCAGCCACCAATTCTTCGGCTGCCGCTTCAGGTTGGCTGAGAATCTTGGGGTACTCGATGTAATCGAAAGCATCAGCAACGACCTCACCGTCTTCGACCGAACAACGCAATGCTTTGAGAGCCGTTTGCCCAACCTCGATTCCCCAAACGCCTTGACTACCTGCCATCTGAAATCTTCGCTTTTAGATCGAAAGGAGTGTGAAAAGTGGTGGCCTCTTCCAAGAAACCTGTCAACTTTGCGTTCTTTTCCGCAGCAAAGATGACGAAATATTTCGGTGAAGTCAGTGCCCCCGGGACCAGTTTAGCCCTGCCAGCTACAATTCCGGCCTGGAGCCCATTCTACAGCGTCAGTTGGGAAAGGGATAATCAATGAAGGCAGGAAAGACCGGATTCTTTCGTGTTGAGGGCCGGAATTGTCGCTACGATCGGCCCTCAGAAGCCGACGACGAACCTTTCAGCGGGACGATTGTTGACACTGAAGCCATGGTTCAACGGTAATCACCAACCTAATAAAAGGAATAAGATAAGTTCCGCAACAGCCGGATCAGGGCAACTCGATCGAATCCGATCGCGTCTCCCATCCGAAGGATTTGGAGTGGTTGGTGAGGTGACTCGTCCACCCTCTGATGCTCAAACAAGTCTATCGATCTCCGCACCTATTAGTCAAGTTTTTTTAGCGATATGCCCTTTTTCGACGAGTGTTGCGTCCTGATTCCCGCCTCAACCCTCGAGGACTTTCCGTCCGATCTTTCGGATTCTGAGGCTCGCAGTTTGCTCGCTGGGTGGACCGTGCTTTGGCATCCCGCCTTGTTGGCGGCTGCTGAACAGATTCCAGCGTGGTATCGCGCCGATGCCCCTCCCGACCCGATCGGATCACGGTTGGTCACCGTACCCAGCCCCAGTCAGTCCCTCCTTCCCGATGGGTTCGAGCAGCGAGCATCGGAGCAGTCGGAAGGATGCTGGGTCACCGGCGACGACCGAGAATCGATGTTGGCGAATCTAGTGGAGCAGTTCGCTCAGGCTCGCGAATTGGCTGATGAGGTTGAACCAGACAAGTCTGTTGATGGACCAGATCGGCACCCCTTGCTTAGCCTTGATTCGGCATTCAGCCAGTCAACGGCACGTTTGGAGGGAGAGGAACGGTCGATTGGCGTGGAAGATTTTTATGCTGCTGGCTACGTCGCTTTGCAGGTGCAGGTGATGACCCGTCGATTGCGGTACACCAGCAATCTGGATGAGATTCACTTGCAGACTCGACTGGTAGCAGCCGCCAAGGCTTTTGTGGAAGGCAACGGGCAAGCAGCGATTGAAGCTCTACACGATGTGTTCGATAGTTTGGCAGAGGAACGCGATCATTATTTTTCATCCGATCCCCACCTGATTGACCTCCACTTGTGTGTGGGATCGACGGTCGATGCTTTGCTCGATTCGGTTGCCGCTTGGGTAGCGGATGTCGCGAGCGAGGAAGTCGCCGCAAAAGACTCGACTGTCGGCGAAGCCACTCCTTCGCAATCCTCCGGTGATGGGCTGGCCTCCGGTGATGGGTTAGCGACCCCGTTCAAGCTGGCGACCCCTTTGAACGTGCTGATTGACGCCGAAACCGCAGCGGCTTTGGCGGGTAGTTCCCACCCGCAACGCGAGTCTTTTTGTCGCGCGGTGGTCGATGGTCATATCGGTTGGGCGGGCGGTGGGCCGACCGGCGATGTCTGTTTAGATGTGATGACCTTCGCGGAAGCGGAGCGGGTGTTTGTCGATGCCTGGCACTGCACCGCCGATGCCGTGGGGGCACCCCCTTCGGTTTATGGACGCTTCCGTGGCACGACGCCCACCGACCTGACTCGCACCCTAGCAACGCTCGGGTACCGTGGCATTATTTCTTTAGATTTCGCCAGTGGTACTGGGTATGGCGATGAGGCGAAGGTTATCATGAAATCGTCCGGGGTCGAAATGGAGGCTTTGACCGCCAAGCCGCTCGATGCGTCCAGTGATGCGACGTTTTTGACATTGGGGACCAAGTTGGGCGAGGCAATTGATAGTGGTGAAATCGCGACCGGTCTGCTAGCACATTGGCCAGGCAAAACCTGTGCAGCTTTTGACGACTTGCGATGTGCGGCCTCTTGGAGTCTGGTGCTAGGGAAGTTTTGGAAACTCGACGATTACTTCACCGCTGGTGAGCATCCCTACCATCACGCTCCCACACAATCAGGTTCTACCGCGTCGCACAAGTTGCTCGAGCGGTGCGTTGAACAGCGTATGCCCAACCCGATATCGACCCTTGCCGATGAGTTTAGGTCCAGTGTGATCAAGGAACAGCAACAAGTGCTCTCCGGCATGACTCAGTTGGTAACTGGCAGTCTATCGTCTGACGGCGACCCTTCGTCCGATGGCGACTCGGATCTTACCGGTGATGGGGCGGACGCAGCAGCAAGGTCAGCCTTTGCCACAGCAATCGGCGGCAATCCAGTTGCAGGTGGTCGAGCGGCGGCCGAGGCCGTGTTGGTGATCAATCCGCATGTTGGCGGTGTTCGCCATGAAGTTTCGTTTTGCGGTAGTTCGCCGGCGGAATCGAAGCATCTGTTTGCAGCTTCTCAAAAAGACGGGCAGTGTACGGCGACCGTCGATATACCTGGGTGCGGCTTTGTGGTGGTGCAGGACGGAGCCAAAGGATCGCAGAGTTCGCTGGCTGGGTTGATCCAAAAGAAACTGCGCGGTGGCCCGAAGGTCATTGCCGAGGGTGATGGATTGAAAAACGAATTCATGGAAGTTGCGATCAGTGAGCAATCGGGTGGACTTGCCGGTGTTTACAGCGGTGGCGGGCGTGGCAATCGAATGTCGCTGCGTTTGATTCGCTCCCGCAAGGGATTGGAGACGGCTGATGAAACAGTAATGAAGTGCGAGAGTTTTTCGGCTTCCAACTCAGGCTCAGCGGCTGGTCAAATTGAAACAGCAGGGTCGATCGAAGATGCCAAGAGCGGTTCAGTCTTGGCGACTTTTCGGCTGACCTATAAGCTCCGGCGAGGCAGTCGGATGTTGCAGATTGCCGGCGAAGTCGTCCCTGCCGCTCCCGTTACTGGGCCACCTTGGAACGAGTATTTAGCGGCACGCATTGCCGTAGCAAGTGAGTCGGCGATCTGTCGGTCTTTGGTGCGAGACAAAGTGCACCGCGCGCGGGGACGACGTGTTGTTGCGCCACTGGGGGTGGTAATTGATGAAGCTGAACGGCAAACCTTGGTAACTGGCTCGGGACTCGCTTTTTTTCGGCGAGTCGGGGAACGCTTTGTTGATTCGTTGCTGCAGGTGGAAAATGAAACCTGTCAGCACTTCGCATTGAATCTTGGATTCGATGTGCCGAATCCCGTTGCAGCGGCTCGTGCTCTGATCGTTCCACCACTCGACGTGGTGGTGGAAAAAAAACAAGCGGCTGCTGAGATCGGCTGGATCGTTCACGCCAGTTCAAAGGACCTTGTGCTGACCACTTTACACGTGGCACGACGTCGTGATGGAAAGCTGGCGGCCATCGTTCGGGTGATTCAGACGAAGCCCCAAACCATGAAGCCGACACTCCGCTTTTTTCGGGATGTCGAATTTGCAATGGAAGTCCAAGGAAACGACGAATCGGTGATCGAATCGCCGATTTCCCGTGGTGACGAACAGGGTGAGTCCCTCGCCTGCAATGGTAACGCGGTAACCGTTCCGCTGGCCGGCCACGCTGTGGCCGACTTGTTGGTGGTGTTTGCGGCGACATGAGGCTTGTTTTCGTGGTCGTTCTTTGAGGTTTGGAATGAATTGAGCTGAAACTCAATTGGCTCTCAACCTCGCCACTTTTCTACGCCGTCCTGTCCGGTTGGTTTCCCAGGTCACTCCCCTCACCATTGCCGTTTGTGCAAGACATGTGCCAGGCCTGCGTGACCTATTGGTTCCTTTCGCGCTCCGATTTGGCTTGTTTTTTGGGGCGATTGGATCGCTACGCGTGGGGGTCGGTTCACGCATCTGGGCTTCCCCCTTGGGTCGCTGTTTTCTTAACACCCTCGGATCGTGGCTGCATCGAGCGAGCGATCTTGTCTTGTAAGTGATCTCGATTCGTTGACGTTTTGTGCTAGTGTGTTTGCATGTCATCGAGCAAAGCCAATCCGAAACTACCTCTCCGCAAGGCACTGCTGCGCAGCAATTTGATTCAAGCCGCTCAATACGATGGGGTTGTCCGGGAAATCGGTACGGATGAAGAGTCGAGCGTGGTGAAGGCCTTGGTCGATCATGGCTTTCTAACCGAGTACCAGATCCAGCAATTGCAGGCCGGACGTAGCAAATTGAGGCTCGGCCCCTACCTGATCACCGACTACATCGGACAGGGTGGGATGGGGCGTGTCTTCAAAGGTGTGCACGATGTGATGGGACGACAGTGTGCTGTGAAGGTCTTGCCACTTGAAAAGTCGACAAGTGAATCACGGCAGAGTTTCCGGCGCGAAATCCGGATGCAGGCCGAATTGGATAGCCCCTATTTGGTGAGAGCTTTTGATGCGGGAGTGGATGGAAAGGTCCACTACCTAGTGACCGAGTATGTGCCGGGGTATGACCTGCGTCGCTTGATCAAGAATAGTGGCCCCTTGTCGATGAATGATGCGGCTTTGATTATTTCGCAGGCCGCGATGGGGTTGCAGTACGCGCATGAACTCGGCCTGGTTCACCGGGATGTCAAACCGGGAAACATCCTCGTGACACCCGATGGGCATGCCAAAGTTTCTGATATTGGATTGGCTTCGTGGACGATGGGTTTCGATCCCGATCCCCGGGCCGGAAAGCTGGTTGGCACAGCAGACTACCTCTCACCCGAGCAAATCCGTGATTCAACCCAGGTTGGGCCACTTTCTGACATCTATTCACTTGGTTGCACACTCTATTATACGGTCACTGGTAAAGTTCCCTTTCCGGGCGGCGATTCGTTGTCAAAGTGCAAGCGACATCGCGAGCAAACCCCTTATCATCCTGGCCGGTTCGTTCCTGAACTGTCCGAGGAGTTTGTCGATCTGATTGCTGACATGATGGAGAAGGACCCCGCTCGAAGGGTTCAGACGGCGGGGGAAGTTGCAGAGAGGCTCGAACCTTGGGTGGCAGCGGCGACTGAAGTCATCGAGGTGCCGCCGGCACGTCAAGCCTGGACCCCACCACCACCGCCGAGTGATCCCTCCAAAATTCGGGAACACGAGTTCGCCGATCTGCCCGTTGCCGAGGCTTTCTCAAGCGGGCTGAGTGGCGAGCCATTATCGGTGCCGCAGACTCCCGAGAGTTGGGAGGCGGGGGCTGGAGGAAGCCGTCAGGTTATGCCAGTTGCGATCGCCTTGGCTGTCGCAATTCCAATAAGTTTGTTGGTGGGAGCGGTGATTGGATTCTTGGTCCGCGGCTCAAACTAAAACGCCGGAAACCTTCGGAGATTCCCGAGAGCTCTGGCAATCCTCGCTAAGTCCGCGGCCCGAAGCTTATTCCGTCCGTCGGCGCGGGGCAGGCGGCCAAAATCATCCTGCCAGCGGCTTGGTTTTCTGACAGCGAAGAGTCGTTTTTGCTGGAAAACTGCTTGTCATTCGGCGATAACTTTTTCCGGATTGTGCCGATTGGCTCAAGGTTGACGATTAGGGCAGACGATAACGACGATGTGACCGAAAGGCTGCTGTTGTAGCCCTGTGACCTTGATGTGCCAGGATCTTGACGACCCGAAGCGGGCCACCTAGACTCTCCCGAGTGGTAAGTTGAAAGTGGCAAAGGGTTTACAACGATCGAAAAGCACGCATCTCGGTGCCGCGGGGAGTCAGAGTGACCAAAAAAGACATCGTGAGAACGATCTCGGAAGAGGTTGGGCTGACTCAGCAGCATACGAAGGAAATCGTCCAAAAGACGTTTGACGCGATTATCGATTCCTTGGTACGAGAAGGACGGATTGAACTCCGGAATTTTGGTGTGTTCGAGGTGAAACCTCGGGCTGCCCGAAAGGCTCGAAACCCGCGAACCGGCGAGCAGGTTGATGTTCCACGTAAACACGTGGTGACCTTCAAGCCGGGGAAATACATGGAAGCCAAAGTCCGAGATTTGGACGAGGCGGAAAAGCATCGGATTGCCGATGCAGAATCGAAACCCGAATCCAAACAATCAAGCGGGAACACCAACGACGATCCGCCGAAGCCTGACGCCCCTAGTGGGCGTTGGGACACAAGTGGACGTTGGAATACCGATTGAACTCACCACGCGAATCGTTCACGGAGGAACGCTCGATGAGACGTCTCGTTCGACTTACATTGTTGGCAGCATGCCTCACCACCACGGTCGGTTGCTTCGTCCCGATCTACTCCGCACGCCCGGAACGCCGCGTTCAGCAATTGCTGTATACGTCGGAGGATCTGCGGTCAGTGATCGATGAATGGGAGCGGTTTTGGTTCTTGGATCACCCCAGCCATATGACTCCGATTAGAACCCATGGCGGAATTCTGTAAGCTCGTCTCAGGCGAGTTTTAGAAGCGCTTGCGAGCGGTTCAGTATCGTTATTCAACGATCGGATGCTGCCCTCTGTCTCTACGGCTAGGCGACTACGCTGGAAGTGTGTTCGGAAACTAGCGGACGTGCTTGCTCGAGGGTCTCGCGTGATTGCGTCCGATTTTTAGCAGCGTCCCGTCTGAACTCTTGCAGCGTTCTGTGTGCGTTCCGGAGGGGTTCCTATGGGGTGATGCTGAGATTCGTCACGTTTCGCTTGAGCGTTCCGTTTCAGAGGGCCGAATCTGTTTGCGCGATTAATTCGCCAACCAGTGGGATATCACGCGTTGAATATCACGCTGCGCAGCAATGTTTCGTACTGATCAACCATCGATTCCCATGAGAATCGATCGACCACATCGGTGGCGGCTTGGCCGAGCTGTTCTCTTTCTGATTCATCATCGATCAATCGGAGTATCCCAGCCGCGAGTGCTGCGGTCTCGTTGGGGACGAGCAATCCTTGGTTCTCGTTTTGGATCACTGCCCGTGGTCCGCTTTCGCAATCGACGGCGACAGTAGGGACTCCCATCGCCATCGCTTCTAACAACGCCGACGGAAAGCCTTCGTACCGGCTCGGCAGTGCGAACAGAGATGCAGCACCTAGTTCTTCCCAAACCGGCTTTACCCATCCGTGAAGCGTGACTCGTTCGGTCAACCCTAAGGTGTTGATTTGTTGCTGTAGTGATTCTCGTTGCGATCCTTCACCCAGAATGCGAAGTGTCCAATCAGGGTGAGCGTTGGCGATTGAATGGAAAGCATGAATCAATCGATCAAAACCTTTTTCGGCTTCTAATCTTCCCGCGCCCAGAATGCGGCGATGCTCACAGGCCCTCACTCGATCCGATGGAAACGGGGGGCGGTCGACAGCGGATGGAATCACGGTCACGTCGACCCCGAGTCGCTGCCGCAAATGGTTTGCGGACGTCTCGGTCAACGCAACGATCGCTTGGGCTTGCCGGTAGGTGCGATTGCGCAGGTGTTCCCACAGCAGTCCAAGTCGTTGCTGGGAGGGATCGCTTCGCTCGCTGACGACGACCGGAATTGCCAACGTGCGAGCGGCCATCAACGTTAAAATGTTAGTGCGATCGCAAAATGACAAAACCACGTCAGGGGCTAGCTCCCGCAGGGTGCCGCGCATTCGTGACACCCGCATTCGGGTGTTCCGAATCTTTTGGATGATGTGGTGGCTGTCGGCCATGAGGTTGAGGTGTCTGACCTGCACGCTGTCGTCCAGTTCATGGTTCGCTTTCGTGCCGTCGTCGAGCATCACGAGGGTCACGGCGTGCTCCCTCGACGCCAATCGCGAGGCGAGTGATGCTAGAACTCGCTCCGCACCCCCGCCATCGAGCGAATGGATGACACATGCAATTTTCACAGGGAATTGGCCATGCTGGAGGTGATTTCTGGGGTGGGGAATCTTGAATCGGGCCTTGGGCGTAACTAGTGTAAAGAGGCACGCGGGGATGCTGATATCTGATGCGTTGTGCTCTGAAAACCTTTCCGTAGTGAATCTTTTCTTGCCGCGACCTAGTTCGTTCTGCCGTGCCCTGCTGAGGTTTCCAATGAAGAAATTCGTGCCCGCCGCCGCCATCCTGTTGGCTGCGGTCCTGTCTTCCAACACCGCTTCGGCGCAACAGCCCGGCCCTTACGGGTTTTTACCCTACGGATTCTACCAGCCGTATGGTGCTCAATTTGGTTCAAGTATTCGCAAACCGCCCTACTTTGCGACGAATCCACCGGTTTATTACGGCGCACGTCATTCCCGTCCATACGGGTTGAGTCCCTTTGCGTCGCCGCCGATGGTGGTTGCAAGAGATGATTACCGCAGCCGTTTGAGACAGCAGTTTTCTCAGCCTCGAGTTCCCACTCCAGCACCTCTTTGCAACCCACATTGTGATGGTGTTGATGCTCCTTTGGTCGAGGAAATCGAGACTTCCGAGCCCGAGTCGGCCATAGAGCCTGGCTTGGGGGCGGTGCGAATTAATCCTTATGTTCCGTCGGCGAATCGGTTGGCAAACAAGTAGCCGGCGGAGATCGCGCGTTTTACCCGCCAATTCGGGTTGGAGTAAATCTTCGTCAGCGCAGTTCCTGTGCGGACTGCGGCGTGGTCGTGTGCCCGGTAACGTTGGGCGTGCGGTAACGTTGGGCGTGCGGTTATTGGATTGCGGCTTTCTTGGCGATCCCTTCCATCAACAATGTGGCGACCAGGGCAACGCATCCCAACACAAACAACCATGTCAGGCTGCCTTCGTAATCGGCTGGTGAAACGTATTGCATGACCCTCATCTTGGCTTCCAATTGCGAGGTTTCGGCTGTCGGCATCTGCAGCGGCCACAGTTTTCCAAGGCTGCCAATCATCAATCCCAAGAGAACTGCCATGGTGCTTTCTTGGCGATGTTCCAACAGCCATCGCAGTCCGCGTGAAAAGGCGAGCAAACCGAAGGCACACCCGCTCCCAAACACGATGATCTGGGTCATTGATTCGACCGTGATGTTTCCTCGAAATGCTTCTTTGATCATCCCGCTCACTGGCTGGTAAACACCAAATAGCAGAAGCACGAGTGCGCCACTGATGCCTGGCAGGATCATCGCGCAGATCGCTAGTGATGCCGAGATAAACAGAAACGGCAAGGTCAGACTAGCCGTCGATGCTGGCAGCAAGGCGATCCCGACCGCGGCCGCCGCTCCCAAAAGTGCTAGAACGAAGCGGAGTGGTGTCCAGTGTTGCACATACTCTTTGACGATCCAGACGCTGGCCACCATCAATCCAAAAAACACAGCTCGCGTTTCGCTCGGATGCTCATCGAGTAGCCAGTGCATCGTGTTTAGCAGCGATGCTGCGCCGCAGAGAATGCCGATACCCAACGCGGTCAGAAAGCGTAAGTCAATTCGTTTGGATGCTGCTTTCAAATCCCATTGAGCGACGAGGGACAGCAGGGTTGAATCAAAATAGCTGATCGCGGTCACTAACCTACGGTAATGACCGAGGATCAGGGCGACCGTTCCTCCACTAACACCCGGCACGGTATCCGCAGCCCCCATGCAGAACCCGCGTGCGACATTGATCAGGTCGCCGCGCCACGTCAGCGGGTGCGCAGTCGGTGCAACCGGACTTTTTGTTCCCTCCGTTTCATCCGGACCAACTTGGGACGGTTGATCACTAGAGTGGTTCATCCAGACTTCCTTTTTGTTTGTTTCGCTTCGACAAGTTTGTTGTAAGGCGTAAGCTGACTGTAACACAGGAATCTAGGTCGCCCACCGCGAGGGAAGAAAGAGTTGATCGACATTTTGATCTTGGCGGTGGTGCAGGGAATCGCTGAATTCCTGCCAATCAGCTCTTCGGGGCATTTGATCATCCTCGGTTCGCTGCTGGGTGAATTGAGTGCGTCCCCAACGCTGGAGATCACTTTGCATGCCGGCACGCTGGGGTCGATTCTGGTCGTTTACTGGCGACGCATCCTCCGTTTGCTGACCACGGACCGCAGGGTGATTTCCCGTTTGATCGTGGGGACTCTTCCTGCCGTCGTGATTGGTCTGACGATCAAGTACCAATTCGGATACCTGCTCCGTAGCCCGGTGCTCGCTGGTGCCATGCTGTTGGTGACTGCAGCGATGTTGCTCGTTTTGGGAAGGCTCAAGCCACGCGAAGGCGAGTACGAGCTAATGTCGTATGCAAACGCCTTCATCATCGGCTGCTTTCAGGCATTCGCGATCCTGCCCGGTGTCAGTCGCAGCGGTTCAACGATTCTTGGTGGCCGATTGATGGGGCTGAAGAACGAAGACTCGGTCACTTTCTCTTTCCTGCTGGCGATCCCTGCGATCCTCGGAGCGACTGTTTTGGAAATGAAAGATGTTTGGAGTAACTATTCCGACGGTGTCCCGATGGGGTTTTCGTTATTGCAACTCGCGGTCGGTGCTGGTGTCGCATTCACCGTCGGGATTCTGGCACTCGGTTGGTTGATCCGCTGGTCTCGTCGCGATCGTTTGCATTGGTTCGCTTGGTGGTGCATCCCGGTTGGGATCTCAGCGATTATATGGTTCTAGAAGCACAGCGAAGTGCGGTCCAGCAATGGCGTCTGCCGTCGATTGCGGTTTCATCGGTTAATCTGCGTACCACCCAAGCTGCTCGCTGCTAGCCGCCATTTCGGCAGCAGAGCCAACTGCCGTTTTCACCGCCATGGCCTGCCGTCCAATGCCATTCCCGGTAGATTCCCGTGAATTGTTTTCCTGGTGTTTGATCCTAGATGCCAGCTCGCACAACCCCGACCGCAATGCCGATAACGCGAGCATCCTTGACGTAGATCGGAGCCATTTCGGCGTTCGCAGGTTGCAGTCGGATACGATCCGACTCCGGGTACCAATATTTGAGCGTCGCTTCGCCTTCGCTCGTCTGTGCGACGACCATTTGGCCCGCTTCGGCAGTGTCTTGTTTCTGGATGACGACATAGTCGCCGTCGGCAATATGGGCCTCGATCATCGAGTCTCCAGAGACTCGAAGGATGAATCGGTCGTCCTTGAAGAACATCTCGCTGAAATCGACTCGATCACTTTGCTCGAAAGCAAGCGTCGTGGGACCCGCAGCGACAATTCCGGCCAAAGGTAATGATTGCCCGAGCCGGTCGAAGCCTTCGACCAATTCAATCGCCCGGCTCTTGTTCGGGCTGCGGCGGATCAGGCCTTTGCGTTCCAGGGCACGCAGGTGGCACATCACCCCGTTGGGGCTCTTGATGCCAAAATGTTCGCCAATCTCCCGAACAGTCGGTCCGTATCCCCGTTTAACAATCAATGCCCGAATCATCTCGTAGACGTTCTGTTGGCGATTGGTCATCTGGGTCGACATCGGCGAATTCCTGCGGGGGGCGAAGTTGGGGCGATCCGAGGAAGCGGGGCAAGCCTGGGACGCTACGCGGCACACGCGAAGCCCCTGATTCTACCAGAACGTGCACACGTGTCCAGATAGTAATGGGGGGTCTGGAGTTCGGCATGGTGCGTCGACGGGCCGCAAAGCTTGGCGGATCTTGGTCTGCTTGTTGCACCGGAAGATGCCTGGTTCCCAGAGGTTGGAGTTCGCACGGGTTGGGGTTCGAAAGGGTTGGCAGTTGTTGACCTCGCTGGTGGTTTGCTTTATTCCTCAGTCAAGCCTTCGTTCTAACGGACTCCTCTGCCAAAAATCCGATTCGCGTTGATGTTTGGGGGGAATCGTCTGTTATCCTGGGGGAGTTGGGCCGATTTTTCTTTTCTTTGACCTCTTAGGGACGACGCGATGAGCCGAGTCATGCAGTCTTTTACCGACTTGCTACTCAAACAAGGGGTGATCAGCCTCGACCAGCTAACTGAAGCCGAGGAGGTCGCCAAGACGACCAACGCTGATGTTGGGGACGTTTTGATCCAAATGGAGTATGCCACGCCGGAGGAAGTAGCCGAGGCGATGGCCAAGCACAACAAGATTCCCTACGTCGATTTGAGGTCGGCCCAGATTCGAGACGATGTGATCGAGTTGGTCCCCGAATCAGTCGCCCGGGAAAACAACGTGCTGCCCTACGACGAGCAGGATGGAGCGTTGAGGATCCTGGTTTCTGACCCGTTTGACCTCGAAACCATCGAAAAGCTGCGTTTTATCCTCAACCGAAAGATTGAGACCGCACTGGCGCCGAAGGGGGCCATCACCGGGGCGATCAACAAGTATTACGGTCAGGTCGAAGGTGAGTCGGCTGACTCGATGTTGCAGGAATTCACCGATACAGCGATCGACTTCACTGAAACCGACGCCGATTCCGAGGCGCAAGATGAGGCGGAGGTCGATGACAGCAGCGCACCGGTCATCCGACTGGTCAATCTGATGATTCAGGAGGCGGTGCAGCTGCGGGCCAGCGACATTCACATCGAGCCATTCGAGGATCGAGTACGAATTCGCTATCGAATCGACGGGGTCTGTGTCGAACGCGAAAATGCACCCCGCCGGATGCTCTCGGCGATCATCGCCCGGATCAAGATCCTTTCCAAAATCGACATCTCCGAGAAGCGGCGGCCGACGGACGGGCGGATCAAGATCACCGTGGGTGACAAGCAGCTCGATCTCCGGGTCAGCATCATTCCGACCAACCATGGTCAGTCGAGCGTGATGCGGCTGCTCGATAAGGACAACATCAAGGTCGGAGTTCGTCAGCTCGGTCTCAGCGAGCGTGACTTCCGAGCCTTCAATAACCTGATCCGTCGTCCCAACGGAATCGTCCTCGTCACCGGCCCAACCGGTTCAGGCAAGACGACCACCCTGTATGCCGCCTTGAACGCCTTGAATCGGCCTGACCGAAAGATCATCACGGCCGAAGACCCGGTCGAGTATTACCTGCCAGGCATCAATCAGGTGGAGGTTCGCCACAATATCGGGCTCGACTTCGCCCTCATTATTCGCGCTATGCTGCGGCAGGCTCCCAATATCATCCTGGTGGGTGAGATGCGTGACCACGAGACCGCTTCGATGGGAATCCAGGCTTCATTAACTGGACACCTGGTATTCAGTACGCTGCACACGAACGATGCGCCCAGTGCTATCAGCCGAATGGTGGACATTGGTGTACCAGGTTATATGGTCGCCAGCAGTGTGATTGCCGTGCTGGCACAGCGTTTGGTGCGAACGATCTGTCCTCGCTGCAAGGTTAGGTACAAACCACCCGAAAGTGTTATCGAGGATGCCGGACTGCCGCCTGAGATGGTGAAGCAAGCTGAGTTCACGCGGGGCAAAGGTTGCCCCTACTGTGGCCGGACTGGATACCGCGGGCGGATTGGGATCTACGAGTTGATGTTGATCAACAATCGGTTACGTGAACACATGTTCAAAGGCTCTCCCACTAATGAGATTCGGCAAGAGGCCATAAATAACGGTATGTCAACGCTTTACGCCGATGGCATGCTCAAGGTCATTCGCGGGATTACCACCTTCGAGGAGGTCTATCGGGTCGCGAAAAAGACCGAGCAGGAGACGCTGGCGCTCGAGCATATCGTCTCCGATCTCGACTCGCTGTAGGCTTTCGTTTTGTCCGCTTGGGCAGTGGTGCGATTCCCAATGCCGCTGGGAATCCTGTGTCGTTTCGGTTGTTGGTTGAGTCCCGTCGAGGTATACAAACCCACTCGTAGGGTGGGTTTTGATTGGTCCGCGGGTGCTATTTTTTGAGCCGGTTCGCTTCACGCTGCTGCCTCGACCTCGAGAGTTGTGGTCGCTGCCCTTCGTGCCAACCCAATGGCAAAACAGCTGCCAAAGCTGGAATTGCTTGCGTTGGCAGTGATAATGGAGCTATCTCCGCGGCAGAGTGAGGCATTCCGCTGCCTGCATCGGAGAGTCCACTTTTCAAACTTGTCCTAAAAAGCTTTCGACCTGACAATCGCTCCACGCCGCCATCGATTAGGTTGATACGTCTTGAATTGCTCGGCAGAACGCCACGCAATTCATATCAACAACGCACGACGAGGCTAAAGCAGCCTATTTAAAAGGAGTTTATCCATTGGCTACGGTTCTGATCGACAAGCTGCTGCAGGCTGCCATCAAGCAAGGGGTCAGTGACATTCACATTGTGGTTGGACAGCCACCCGTCTTTCGACTCCACGGTCGGATGCGGAAATTGGAAACGAAGAAACTCGAAGCCGAAGACACCGTGGGGTTGATGAAGAGCATCACTCCCGAGCGTTGCCAGCGGGAGTTGCAGGAATCTGGGAGTGCTGACTTTGGTTTCGCCTTTGGCGATGCGGCACGTTTCCGGGTTTCGATTTTCAAACAACGCGGCTTCATCTCGATGGTGCTGCGACAAATCCCGAACGACAAGCTGACTCCGGAACAACTCGGGCTGCCCGATGCGGTGGTCAAGTTGGTTCATCGCCCGCGGGGCTTGTTCCTGGTGACAGGGCCGACTGGTTCAGGAAAGAGTACGACCCTGGCAAGCCTGATCAATTTGTTGAACGAGACAGTCGATCACCACATTATCACGATCGAAGACCCGATCGAGTTTTATCACGACCACATCGAAAGCACGATCAATCAGCGCGAAGTCGGCGTTGACGTCCCGAGTTTCTCCGAGGCGATTCGTCGTGCTTTACGGCAAGACCCCGACGTGATTTTGGTGGGTGAGCTCCGCGACCTTGAGACGATCGAAGCGGCGATTAGTGCGGCAGAAACAGGGCACATTGTTTTCGGTACTTTGCACACCAACAGTGCTCAAGGGACCGTCAACCGAATCATTGATGCCTTCCCAGGCAACCTGCAGGACCAGATTCGAACGCAGTTGGCGAGTACATTGATCGGCGTGGTCGCTCAGACGTTGATTCCACGAGTCGGTGGTGGCCGAGTGGCCGCTTACGAGGTGCTGGTTGTGACACCAGGGGTTTCGAATCTGATTCGCGAAAACAAAACGTTTCGTATCAACAGTGCGATGCAGACAGGTGCCAAGTTTGGGATGCAGCTGATGGATGACGCTTTGTACGAACATTGGAAGTCAGAAACCATTAGCGTCGAGGATGCCCTTTCAAAAGCGCATCGCCCTGACGATTTGGCGAAACGGATCGTGCAATCTCGCCGCGGCGAGGGTGACGAGGCCATTCCCGTCCCTGAAGAGAGCTAGTTTCACAAGACGATGAGATTTCAAGCAATGGGTTGTGCAAACAACCCTGACCAGTCACAGCGACGCGATCTCGCCTGTCAGAGCGAGTTCGCCGGCAGATACAAGTCCTGGCGAACCGCAGAAAATCTGAACACCGCAAACCTGAACACAGCAAACAACGACCAGTAATTACCTGGGCATACCTATGGCACCACGTCGCATTGGACAGATCCTCGTCGACCTCGGATTCCTTACCGATGAGCAGCTGGAAATCGTTCTGGAAGAACAAGAACAGCAGCCCGGTGCGATGCTTGGTCGCATCGCTGAGGACATGCAGCTCATCACCGACGAGCAACTGATCCAGGCGCTCGCCGAGCAAATGGGAATGCAAACCGTCTCACTCGAGGAGTTCGAGTTTGACGAAGAGGTCATGGAAAAGATCAGTGAGACGATGGCCCAGTTGTATCGGGTGGTCCCGCTAAAGTTTGAACACAACATGCTGACTATCGCGACTTGTGATCCGCAAAACCTAACCATTCAGGATGAGTTGCGAACCTTCCTGGGTTATGAAATATCGATGGTGGTAGCGACCGAGCGGGAAGTGATGCAATCCATCTCGCGGCACTACGACAGCGAAACCGAGAGTGTTGAGAAACTGGTCCAGCAACTCGCGGATGATGAAGAGCTGAAGGCTGCCATTTCAGCGTTGGAAACGGAGAAGTTCAATATCACCGACGCCGAGGCGTTGGCTGATTCGGCACCGGTCCGGAAGCTTCTCAATATGGTGTTGTTGCTGGCCATTAAAGATCATGCCAGCGACATTCACTTCGAGCCTTTCGAGGATGAGTTCCGGATTCGGATTAAAGCGGAAGGTGTGCTGTACGAGATGGTTCCGCCTCCCCGTCACTTGGCATTTGCGATTACAACGCGGATTAAAGTGATGGCGGACTTGGACATCGCTGAACGTCGGATGCCGCAGGATGGTCGAATTGAATTGATGGTGGGTGGTCACCCCGTCGACTTGCGAGTCAGTGTGCTGCCGACCATCTTTGGCGAGAGTGTCGTCATGCGAGTGCTTGACCGCAGTGTGGTCAACCTGAGCCTCGAAAACGTGGGTATGGATGGTGAAATGTTGGATGCCTTCCGGTCCGCCATCGATCGACCCAACGGGATCGTGCTGGTGACGGGCCCTACGGGCAGCGGTAAAACGACCACGCTCTACTCGTCGTTGACCGAGTTAAATGACATCAAGGACAAATTGATCACGACCGAGGACCCGGTCGAATATGACATCGATGGCATCGTCCAAATCCCGATCGATACAGATGTTGGTGTTACCTTTGCCGGTTGTTTACGCGCCATTTTGCGGCAGGATCCCGACACGATTTTGGTGGGTGAGATTCGTGACCTGGAAACGGCCGAGATTGCCATCCAAGCGTCCCTCACCGGGCACCTGGTGTTCAGCACGTTGCACACCAACGATGCCCCGGCAACGGTCACTCGCTTGAAAGACATGGGCATCCAGCCGTTTATGATTTGCGCAACCGTCGAAGCGATTCTTGCTCAACGGTTAGTGCGACGCGTTTGCACGAAGTGCCGAGAGGAAGCGAGTGTCAGCACCGCGATGATGCAGGATCTCGGATTGGACCCCGATGACATCGAAGGGCAAACGTTCTTCAAAGGATCAGGCTGCGATAATTGCAACAACACAGGCTACAAAGGCCGTATCGCTCTCTTCGAACTCATGGTCATGAACGACACGATGCGAGAAATGGTGCTCGCCAATGCATCGACCGACGAGCTTCGCGAGGAAGCCCGTAAGCATGGCATGACGCCGCTAAGAGAATTCGGGATCGCCGTCGCCGCCGACGGAATCACGACGCTGGACGAAGTCATTCGAGAAACGGTGGCCGAGTAAGCAGACGGAAATGATCCGACGGGGCGAGGTAACAAGTACCGGCAAAGAAACGAGTACCGGGAAAGAACAGTAAGCCAATAGTAAGCGACCACGAAAAACAAACTGTCGGCGGGCGACCGTCGATGTTCCGAGTCAATGTCAATCAACATCACTCAACAACGTCTACAGACATCCGACTAAAGACGAGAGGGTAACACCCCATGCCTGTCTATCAATTTGAAGCGATGGACGCGACCGGAGAAGAGATCCGGGACGAAATCGATGCGTCCAGTGAGGAAGAGGCGCAAACAACAATTCGCCAGATGGGATACTTCGTTACGAAGATCTCAGAAAAGAAACTGGCTGCTTCGGCTCAGGCTCGGGCGGGTGGCAAGAAGCGTTCCTTCGCCATTGGTGGAGCAAAGACCAAGCACATCTGCGCATTCACTCGCCAGTTGTCGATTTTGCAGGACGCGGGTCTGCCGATTCTTCGCAGTTTGAAAATTCTGGAAAACAACCAGAAGCCGGGCAAGCTGAAAAATGCACTGATGGACACGTGCGATGAGATCGAAGGCGGGGCGACGCTGAGCGAAGCGATGAGCAAGTCGCCCAAGGTGTTCAGTCGCTTGTACGTCAACATGATCAAAGCGGGTGAGGCCGGTGGTGCTCTTGAGACCATTCTGCAACGTCTGGCCGACTTCTTGGAGCGAGCCGAGTCGCTGAAACGAAAAGTCAAAGGTGCCTTGATCTACCCGATTGTGGTCGTGTTGGTGGCGACGTTGATTCTGACATTCATTATGTTGTTCATCGTGCCAACCTTCGAAACGATGTTCGAGGAATTCGGCCTGACACTGCCTGCCCCGACGTTGCTCTTGATTGCAATGAGTAACTACATCGCAGGTTATTGGTTCTTGTTACTGTTGATGCCGATTTGCTTGCTGATCTTGGTCAAGTTGATGCGGAAATTCCGGCATGGCCGAATGGGTTTCGACATGTTCATCATCAAAGTGCCGATTTTTGGAGCTTTGATCGAGAAGAACAAACTGGCTCGAACCACACGAACACTTGGTACGCTGGTCAGCAGTGGTGTGCCGATTTTGGAAGCTATTAATATCACCCGCGAAACGGCCGGCAATGCCATGTTCGAGCGGATGTTTACGCGCGTCAACGAATCGATTCGCGAAGGTGAAGTGATCAGCAAACCGCTGAAGGAGTACAGCGAGCTCGGATTTCATCCGATGGCGATTGTGTTCTGGGCGTTGTTTGGTGCCGCTCCGGGGATCGCAATGATGTCGGTGGCGCTGACAGCCACCGGGACCAAACTAGATGACGGCGTCATGGTCCAGATGTTGACCAACATGGCGACCTACGCGATTGTCGGTGGTGGAGCACTGGCCGGGTTGTGGGGCGTCACGAAAGTGAAGTCACGCGTCGTCGATGACCTGGTGGTCAACATGGTCGACGTTGGCGAGGAGACGGGCGAACTGGACACGATGTTGTACAAGGTCGCTGATACTTACGACGAAGAAGTCCGCACGATGACCGACGGTCTGACCGCCCTGATGGAACCGCTGATGATTGTGTTCTTGGGATTGGCAGTCGGCTTTATCGTCATCAGCCTTTTCATGCCTTTGGTCGAATTGATCTCCGGCCTGTCATAAACGAAAAGATGTTTGTCGAGCGTTCGTGCTCGGTTGCCCAGTCAGGCAGCGGAGGCATGACGCACGTCAACTCATTACCGAAACCGACGCGATGTACGCACAAACCACAATGAACCCCTTTCCGGCAGCTGGCAACATGAACGGAACCTCCAAACGCAAAACGAGTGGATTCACGCTGGTTGAAATCCTGGTTGTGATCGTGATCATCGGCATCCTGATGGGTCTGGCCGTACCCGCGATTTTCACCGCGATTGGAACCGCAAAATCAACCAAGATGCGATTAGAAGTCGGCACCTTGCAAGATGCGGTCAATCAATACGAGCAAAAGTATGGCGACTTTCCGCCTGACTTTTCTGATTGGGCCGTGGTGGAAAGGCACTATCGAAAAATCTTTCCGAGGATTTCACCGCTGGAGTTGAATCGTTTACGGTTGTTGACGGACGTCGAACCATCCAATGATTTCGGACCTGCGTCGGCTACTGCTGCGCAACACGATCCCACAGCGCTCGATCGGGGAGAGGTTCTGGCCTGGGTACTGGGGGGTTACAGCAGCAACCCGCTAACGCCTTTTACTGGGTCTGGCGGACCACTGGAACAAGTGGCTGATCCCTCCTTGGTGGTTTTCCAAGTCAATACGGACACGGACAACAAACTGTACGACTTTAAAGGCGGCCTTGACTTAGGGGAGATTTCACCGGGGGCGCCGATTTCGAGGACCAATCGTTATCTGTCCGCCGATGGCGATGTGTTTCTGAGTTTCGCGGCCCACGATGACGGGGCGCCATTTGTTTACTTTGATTCGAGGTCCTACACCTATTTCGACCAAAATATCGGTGATTTCAACGGGTATGGCTCGAACCAATACGGCGTTGTGCGTCCTTACTTTTCCGATCAAGTTGTTGCCAATCCAAGTGGAAATAATTACGCGACCCCTTTAGCAGCTTTGAGGGCTTGGAGATTCTTGGAGCCTGATACCTTTCAGATTATTGCGCCGGGTGTGGATGGCAATTTTGGTAGCACCGCCACGGTTTCTGGGCTACCGCTTTATTACCAGTATCCAACGGGCAAAGCGATCATGCCGATAACGGGTGTCAACGCTCCGGGACTGCTCGTGCGAAATGATGTCTCGCGGTTCCAAGAACCGTTGCCACCAATTTTCACCGGCCCCGACCATTTTCAGCAAGACAATCTCGCAAACTTCTCTCGCGCGAAATTTGTCGATGATGTCGAGGAATGATTTGGCAATGCAATTCAATCCGATGATTCAACGAACCTACCACCGAAACGCTTTCACGCTTGTCGAGCTGCTAGTCGCACTGGTTGTGCTGTCGCTGTTGGCGGGCATGGTGATCGCCGCCGTCCAGGGCGTTAATCAGACGGCGCGGGAGGCGCGAACGCGAAGCATCATCGATGCGATCGACAGCGTTCTGATGGAGCAGTACCAATCCTACAAGTACCGTCCTTTCTCGGTCGAAATACCGAGCCTCGAAACACAGGTGAACTCGATGGTAGATGTTGGGTTTGAGATTCTTGCCAGCGAGTCGGCCCGAGTTCGCTTGATGATGATCCGAGATATGCAGCGAATGGAGATGCCAGATCGTTTGTCCGACATCGTGGAT
>JAYZAR010000173.1:0-18647 GCA_036339635.1 Planctomycetota bacterium
GTCAGGTACAGGATACCCGAGCCACCTAACGCGAAGCAGAGCAAACCACCCGCACCAATCAAATGCAACGGCCGACTGGAGTAGCTGGTCAGCAGATAGATCGTCAACAGATCCAGAAAACCTTTGAGAATCCGCGAGACCCCATACTTCGACTTACCGAATCGCCGGGCGTGATGCTCAACTTCGATCTCGCCCACCTTCCAACCGCGAGCAGCAGCGAGCACTGGTACGAATCGATGTCGCTCACCATACAAATCGACTTCATCAAAGATCCCACGTCGATAGGCTTTGAAACCACAATTGTGATCGTGCAATTGAACGCCGGTCAGTGAGCTGACGAGCCAATTGAAGACGCGACTTGGCAATACTTTATGCCAGGGATCATGGCGGACTTTCTTCCACCCACTCACCACATCCAGCCCTTGATCCATCTTGGCCATAAAGTTGGGTATCTCTTCCGGATCATCCTGCAAGTCTGCATCCATCGTGAAAACGATGTCGCCTCGACAAGCCGAAAAACCTGCCTGCAACGCTGCAGCTTTTCCAAAATTCCGGCGAAATCGAATCCCCTCGGTCAGTGGATCTTTAGCTGAAAGCTTTGCAATGATTTGCCAGGTTTGATCGGTCGAACCATCATCGACGAAGATTATTTGCGGAGTGACTCCCCGCTTTTTGCACACCTGAGTGATTTGCTCGTGCAACTGCACAAGTGTCTCCTGCTCATCCATGGCAGGGATAACAAACGACAATTCGGGCGATGACGTGGCGCTTGACAATTGAAACCACCAAGGCAAGTGGAACAGTGGACTTCCCGCCCGATGCGGCCCAATCGGGCAACCGGGATCAATCTCGGCGACCGAGAACAACGATTAGTATAGGGAAAAGAATCATCGTTCGGTCATCCGATCCAAAAGAGCCAACTTCCCCGCCGGCGTTAGTTGCCAAGAGCAATGCAAAGCTGGCCTCATCGCCTCGCCGCAACCGCGTTTAAACACTTTGCCAAAACTATATGACGATGACACTTAAACCGGTGCCCTGCGTTACACAACGGTGACGCGATCGTCTATAAACACGACCATGAATACAACGCCCCACAACGCCCGGCAGTTCAATTCCCGACTGGGATTGATTCTGTTCGCGATCTACTTGGTTCTTTATCTCGGCTTCGTTTTAATCAACGCTCTTGCAGCAGACTGGATGGAAAAGATTGTTTTGGCCGGCTTAAATTTGGCAATCGTTTACGGATTCGCATTGATTGTGATCGCCCTGCTGCTGGCAGGTGTCTACGGATTACTGTGCCGAGCCGAACCGAGCGAAACAAGCAGCAAGCAGGAGAGCGGGCAATGATTTATGATCCCTCCTGGACCGCTGTCGCAGTCTTTCTGCTCTTTGTGGTTGGAACCGTCGGACTTAGTTTTTACCTCGGACGTCGCGCCAAGTCTTCCGAAGGTTATTTCGCCGCCCACGGACAGATTCCCTGGTTGGTCAACGGGGTTGCCTTCGCCGGTGACTACCTGTCGGCTGCATCCTTTCTCGGTATCTGTGGGATGATTGCAGCGTATGGATACGACGGATTCCTTTACTCCATCGGATTTCTCGCTGGCTGGATCGTCGCCCTCTTTGTGATCGCCGAACCGATGAAACGCCTTGGCCGATTCACGTTCGCCGACGCGCTCGACGCACAATTTAATTCCCGCGGCATCAAAGGTGCAGCTGGCATCAGCACATTGGTCGTCAGTGTGTTTTATTTGATCCCACAAATGGTCGGTGCCGGTTCACTGATCCAACCCTTGCTCGGTTACCCACACTGGGTTGGCGTTGTGATGGTTGGTGTCGTTGTCATCACCATTGTGGTGACGGCCGGAATGGTTTCGACCACTTGGGTCCAATTCCTGAAGGGTTCGTTGCTGGTCATCTTCAGTTTCATATTGGTGATCATGCTGCTGCAACGTGGTTTCAGCACGAACGAGACCGCGTTCGAAACGATCGGTCCGATCGCCGCTGGGCAACTGGACGACGAGCGAATCAGTGGGCGCGAGGTTCTTCCGTCGGATGATGGCTGGAGCCCGCCGCCCGCCGCAGTCAAAATTACGGCATCATTGACGACCGCAACAGTGACTCAGCCTGCACATGGCTACGCAGACAATGACGTCGTGAAAATCCAAGGTGCGACCGAGCCGTCTTACAATGGTTATTGGACGATCCGCAACGTCACGGAAGATACTTACGATTACACGATGTTGACCGAGCAAGCATCGCCTGCCACCGGCAATCCACTCGCGTCGAAAATCCTTTACGTTCGCTTGGCCAGCGTTGACCAAGCGGGTTACTACATTTTTCGCATCTCATCAATCGAGGGCTCCAACGAGGTGTTGATGCGTGAGGGCCAAGCGGTTTCCGGAGCCGGCGATAACAAGATGATCAATGGAGCCCCCAACGGAACTGGCCCCGGTCAACGTCAACTGCAACCGATCGGCTATCTTTCCAAACTACCCAATGGACAGACAGCAACCGGGCCCGTTGGACCAATTTCTTTTTTTACCACGCTCAACGACAGCGAAATCATGCTGTGGAGCAGCGATACGATCCGCCACGACAATGACACAACCACCACGGTTTACTATCAAAAACCGACGCGAGGAGAACGCGTCTTGCGACCAGGTGAGCACCCAAAATTTAAAGGGATCCGCAGTGGTAAGACGACCGACCGATTGAATTTCCTTTCACTGATGTTGGCGTTGTTCTGTGGAACGGCTTCGCTGCCGCATATCCTCATCCGCTACTACACAGTCAAAGATGGTGCAGCGGCTCGCAAAAGCACGATTGTTGGTATTGCCACGATTGGATTCTTTTACATCCTGACGCTGTACCTAGGGCTGGGTGCGATGACCAGCGGCGCACTCGACTTGACCGACAGCAACATGTCGGCCCCTCTGCTAGCCAACAGTATTCGCAGTTGGCTGTTTGCTGTGATTTCGGCGATTGCCTTTACCACCGTTTTGGGAACGGTCAGCGGATTGATTCTCGCAAGTAGCGGCGCGGTGGCCCACGACCTGCTGGATGGAGTCTTTGGCGTCAAACTCAGTGGCCCCAAACAGGTCCGCGTCGCGAAGATCGCCGCGGTTATCGTCGGTGGGATCGCCATTGTACTCGGCGTGCTGTTTAAAGAACTAAACGTCGGTTACCTGGTTGGCTGGGCGTTCAGTGTGGCCGCTAGCGCTAACCTGCCAGCACTGGTCATGCTCTTGTTCTGGAAAGGTACGACCAAGCAAGGCATCGTAGCCAGTGTCTTGGTGGGAATGATCAGCTCGCTCGGTTGGATCCTGCTATCGGCCGATACCTACAAATCGGTTTACGGCATCGATCCGGAAAACGCGATCGCTCCCTTCAGTCAGCCTGGAATCGTGACCATTCCGCTAGCATTTTTGACGCTGATCGTGGTCTCGTTGATTACGCGAAAATCGGTTGAGACCTGATTCCCTTGACCGATGGTGGGGTGCCGGATGGCTCGAATCCTCTGATGGGTGTCGGCCCGTTTCAGGCCGCTCATACTCGTCGTTTTGTCGTGTCAACGTCTTTGCTAGCGAAGCAATTAAATCTGACTTGGCCTGAAATCACTGGATTCGTTAAACTCCCGAGCCAGAGCAGTCGAAGTACCGCGCGTTTCAGGATGAAGCGACACGGCTGCCATGACCGCAGGGAGGGATCCAATGCCAGGCGAGTCGTTCCGATTTATTCATGCTGGTGACTTCCATCTGGAAGCGCCTTTAGGTGATCTCGACACCTTGCCGCCGCACCTTCGCGACGCGATGGCGACCGCTCCACGGCGGGCAGCTGAGACGGTTTTACAAGCAGGCTTGGCGGATAACATTGATTTCGTCGTCCTCTGCGGAGACTTGATCAGCCCTCCTTCGGCCGGCCCCCATGGCATGTCGATGTTGCTGGATCTCTTTGATCAGCTGCATGCCAAAAAGACGCCCGTTTTCTGGGCTGCTGGCTTGGCGGACGATCCACAAAGATGGCCGGAATCGGTTCCCTTACCGCCCAACGTCACCTTGTTCCCTAAGGACCGAACCGTAAGCGTACCCGTGGAGCGAGCCGGTCGGACGATTTGCCGAGTTGTCGGTCGCAGCACCGATGGACGCTCGACACTTCATATCCCGAGTTACGATGTCGAACCGACTGACGAGTACACCGTCGCAGTCGGATATGGTGAAACCAATCACGATTCGCTAGCGGAAGCTCGCTTCGACTACTGGGCGCTCGGCGGAAGACACAATCGAAGCGAAATCGAAGGAGCTGCAACAGGCGGGGCGTTGTACTGTGGGTCACCTCAAGGCCGTTGCCTCAAAGAGTCAGGCCCTCACGGCTATTCAACCGTCGATGTCGATGCCGATGGCACGACTCGCATTCACGAAATCGAATGCGACAGTTTTCGCTACTGCCAGGTCGAAATTAATGCTGCGGAAATCGCGGCGGTTGGTGGGATCCGCAATCTGCTCGGTGAACGCATCGGCCGATTGCAACATGAAAGCGGCGGCCGCCATTTGCTGATCGGCTGGGACATTTCAATCTCAAGCGGTGAAACATTGCAATCAATCGGTGATGCCGAAGAACTGCTCGGATGGCTGCGACGTGAGTATGGACATGGTGCGCCCGCGGCATGGACTGCTGAGTTGTGCGTTCGACCGCCAAATCATTATCCCCAGCAGTGGGAAGAAGAAGACACGATCCTGGGCGATTTTTTGCGGGCTTCGAAGAAGCATCGTTCCAGTGAGGGCCGTGATTTAAACCTATTGCCCTTCACCGAAGAACAACAATTGGCAACGACCACAGCTTCGTTGCTGGCCGAGATTCGGTCTTCCAGTCGCATGGAAGTCTTGGATCAGGCCACTTTACTGGGTGTCGAATTGCTCCGTGGCGGAAAGCCGAATGTGGTGCAGAAATCATGAAAGTCAAAGACATTCAAATCGACGGTTTCGGTGTATGGACCGGACTATCTGTCGACTCGTTGCCAGATAGCGTGACGCTGTTCTACGGGCCCAACGAGGCTGGCAAAACAACGCTGATGCAATTTCTGCGGGCGATGCTCTATGGATTCACCACCGAACGACGCGCAAAGTATCTCCCCCCATTGCATGGGGGCACCCCGGGCGGAGCGATCCGTGTTACGGGACCGGGTGGCGGCTACGAAATCCGACGCCATAGCCAGCTGACCGACACCGGGGTCATCGGACAACTGACCGTCACTGGACAAGACGGGTTGAGCCAAGGGCAACACCGACTCAGCAGCCTGCTTGGTCAGATTGATGAACCGATTTTCACCAATGTTTTCGCAATTGGCATTCGCGAGCTTCAAGAACTCAGCGCGCTCGATGGAACTGCTGCTGCCGACGAACTTTATAAGCTGTCCAGTGGACTCGATCGTGTCTCCCTGGTCGACGTGCTGCGAAATTTACGGAACGGTCGCCGATCCGTTGTTGGTTCTCAAGCCAACGAGGAATCAGCTGATACAAGAGAATTGATCGAGATGATCCGCCGCCGCGAAGTCCTTCGCGATGAAGTGGAAAATCTAACCCGTGGTGGCCGACGCTGGAGCGAACTTGCATTGCAGCGACGAACGCAAGGCCAAGAAATCGAACAACTCACTGAGCGTATTGCAACGCTTGAGCGTGAATCGCGAACGGTCGAAGTCGCAGCAAATGTCTATCAAACCTGGCGGCAGCGAGACGACGTCGCCACCGAGATCAAAGAACTCGAAGAGGGCCATGAATTACCGGACGACGCACCCAGCCAGTTGGTGCAGATCGAAGCGACGATGAATGAGCGACAACAAAAGCTCGAAGAGGTCAAGCAAAAAAGACGTGCAATCCGTGATAAGGCGGAACAACTACCAGTCAGCCGCCGGCTAGTGGAGTTGCAAGGTCGGATCGAAGCAGCCGGTGAACAGGCGACTTGGATCGAAGCAATTGAAGAACAGATCGAACGCTTAGATCAGCAAATCGAAAAGGCCGAAACGCAACTTGCGATCGATGCCGAACGGCTCGGCATGGACGAGGATGACCGTCTGGCATTGACGGAAGGCGATCTTTCGCAACTCCCTGATCTATCCAAACAAGCGCTCACCGTTTTAGTGGGTCCGGCAAAACAGGTCAAAGAACAAACCTTTCTACTGAAACAATCTCGGAACGAGGCAACCGATCACAAGGCTCGCGCTGACAAACTGAATATGGCATTGGAAGAGATTCTAGCGCGTGCCAATGCCAGCGACCTACAGCAAGCGATTCGGCACCAGACCGACACCTTAACCACACTCCGGCACCGCACTCAACTCAGCGAACATTTGGCTAAGCTAAAACGCCACTATCGAGATCTCGAAAAGGAAACCGTTGAACTCACAACAGCCGAAGTCTTACCGGTCGATCGCCTGGTGCTGCTTGCCGTTCCATTCGTTTTTGGCGGACTGAGTTTGATCTACGGTATCTCCCATGTGTTCGGCTTTGATTGGCTCGTTTCGGATCCCGATCCGACATGGGGCATGCTGTGCATCCTATTCGGTGTCATGAGTCTGTTCACGTACTACTTCGGTCGCGAGAATGGACAACGCACGACCTCAGCAGAACGCGACGATTGCGAACGGCAAATTGATGCACTTCGTCGCCAGATCCGTGAAATTGAATCCGAGCGTAACGACGTCGACTCAACACTCCCGAACAGCAATGAATCACTGGACATTCGGATCCGCGAAACCGAAATGTTGCTCGCGGAGCTCGAAACATCACTGCCGACCTACCACAATCACGAAGCAGCCTTGCAATCGTATCGAACCGCAAGGGAACGGGCAGCCAAAGCAGCCGAACGTTTAAAGCAGGCACGACATCGCTGGTCGTCCGAACTCGAACAACTCGGCCTCAGCCGGTCCCTTTCACCCTCCAGCGTGCGTGCACTCAGCGACGGCTATGCGACGCTGCAAGCCAGCCGCGAAAGGCTCGATGAGTTATTAGCAGAAAAGACCCAGCGGCGTCGTGAGCGACAAACGATCGCGAAACGTATCGAAAGTCTCTACTTGGAAGCACTCGAGGTCGAGGAATCGAACGAGCGAGACCATTTGGATGAAGCCGGTATCAGTTTGTCAGAGCAATCCGCATCCTCAAAACGTCTAAAACGACGCACCGAACCGCTCGACCAACTGAATCATCTCCATGAAGAAATCTCGCGGCAGCAACACTGGATAAGACGGCGTCGTGAATTAAAGGAACAAGATCAACAACTCAAACGGCAACAATCTGCTCATCATCGATCAATCGAACGATGCGAACAGCAACGACGCGCGTTGTGGGCCAAATGTGGTGTTGCAACTGCTGAGCAGTTCTACGAAATGATCGACAATAACGCGAAACTGACCGAACGAAAAAAGAAACACGACGAATTGGACAAACAAGTTCGTTCGATCATCGGTGCGAACAACGACTACGATCAGGTCGCATATGAAATTGCGGGCGCGAGCGAAGTCGATCTTGAAAAACGCTGGGACACGATTACGAACCGAATCGGAGAAACGGAATCACGAGTCGCCCAACTGCGAACACAGCAGGGTCAGTTAGCCCAAGAAATGAAACACCTTGCCGATGACTCGCGGCTGACGGTTGCACAGCTCGAACTGGGTTGTGTGCAACGCCGGATCGAAGCGGCCTGTCGGCGATGGCAAACACTTTCGATGGCAAGCAGCCTTCTGGAAGACGTCTGTGGAACCTTTGAACGAGAGCGGCAACCCGAAACGCTGCGAGAAGCATCCGGCTTCTTAGCCCAGCTTACCGAAAACAAATACACACGGATCTGGACTCCACTTGGGACCAACCGCTTGATGATTGACGACAGCAACGGGAACGCACTGTCGCTACACCTCCTCAGCCGTGGCACCAAAGAGGCTGTTTTTATTGCCCTACGTTTAGCTTTGGCGGCTGCCTACGCACGCCGGGGAGTCATGCTGCCATTGGTGCTCGACGATGTACTCGTCAATTTCGACCACGATCGCGCCTCAAGTGCGGCCAAAACCTTGAAAACCTTCGCTGAGCTGGGACATCAAGTGATGATGTTCACATGTCACCAGCATATCGTCGACATCTTCACGCAAATAGGTGTTGAAGTGCGAGAGATGCCAACGCAGGGTGAACCAGGCCGCGCGGTGGTCATGGAACCAATCGAATACCTCCAGGAAGAGCAAGAATACGAAGAAGAAATCGAGTACAAAAAAGAGAAAGAAGAAGGCGAACTGGAAGAGGAACCTGTAGAACTCGTCGAGGAAGTTGCTGAACAGTCGCCGGAACCTATCGCCGTTACCGAGCCGGAACCAAAACCAGCGGTCGAACCAAAACCAAAGCCCGTGCGAAAACACCACCGACGCGAACCGGAACGGTTCAAAGTGACCTTCACACCCCCCGTAGCTCCAGTCGAACCCGAATCTGGAATTGACTGGGCTTGGTTCGAACGTGAGCCGGCGCAGCGAATCAACGAAGTTGAAGATGCCATCGCCGCATTCGACAATTCATATACCCAACAGCAAAGCCCTAACAAACACGACCCGATACCTGAAGATGTCTGGAATCGAAATCCGGCCTGGTGGAGCGAGGAAGTTCATCCTCGCCGAATTTGATTTTTTCAAATGGCTTGACAAGGCTCCCTACTGGGACGTTTATGCCGACCAGCCTGAGCCAATCCACCAATATATTTCACCAGCAACCGATCTTTTCTCTTCTCTCTCTTCTTCTCGCGGAGAATCTGGCATGTTGCATTTTCTATTCCGGGTTTTGTCTCACCTCAAACAACGTCCTGCTTCGTCCGACGTTATTTTACGTGCTCACATCGAGGCAACGCACGAGTCTGTTCATAGCAAACCGGCAATGATCGCAAGCCCTCATGCAGAGCCTGCTCGCCAACTAAAACCGGCTCCACCCGGTGTGACCCACCGGCAACGCCTCTTGAGCATGCAGCTTGAGCACACAAAACTTTGTAGCCCGCACCGAGCTCAACGACTAAAGAGTCTTGGTATTTTTTCTGCAGGCGACCTCTCCAATAGCGACCTCGAACAACTTGCCGCCCATTTTAGTGCGTCGAAAAAAGCGTTGCGAATGCTGACGCAGTACCGCCGCGCGATTCGATTCGCAGCCGCAGTTCCAGGAATGATGCCACGCGATGCGATGTTGTTGATCAGCATTCATCGCCGAAGCGTACGTGGTTTAGCTTGTGAATCGGCAGTGGCCCTTCATCGCGACTTGGAACGTTTCGCGGAAAGCACGCAAGGGCGCATCCAATTACGTGGTCGGCGAATCCCAAGCACTCGTCGGCTGAAACAGTGGATCAACACCTGCGAGGAAGGGATTCCCCGCCAGCCAATGCAAGGTCGCGTGGCGTAAAGCTCCGGCACCGAGTCTTCCCCAAGTTCGGTGTGGTGCTCAACTGCGGAGCCCCAAGTTCGCGAAAGGTCATGTCACAGATCCACTCAGAGCAGATCGCCCTGAGTGGGCTTTTTGGGAAGTCCGTACTGCATTACGTCTCGACAATGCGACTTCGGGCTACAATCCTGTGGCTCTCTAACACTCGATTTTCTCCTGTTTTGAATGTGCCATGACTGAAGCAGATTCTGGCTGGTTGTTGCGACACCGAGATGGGGTTGAGCACGGGCCATTTCGATTGGCCGACATTATCGCTGCAGCCGGGACGGGAAACATCGCCCACGATACAAGCGTTCTTCATAAGACCCACACACAAGGAACCTGGGTTTTGGCGTCTGGTATCCAGCCGATTGCCGCTGCCATGTCGTCTCAACTTGGCAACCTCTCGCGACCTGCACAAGCACCTAGCGAACCAGCACCTGGCAATCCGACGCCGAATACACCGGCGACAGCCGGTCTGAGCGGAGCGAATTGTGGATCGACAAAACCAGCCTCCGCCGCTGGTACGCCCGGTATGGCGTCTACCTCTGCGTTCCAGCGACCGGCCGCGCGGCAAGCATCGGTCACGTCTCGGAGCCCCGCCCAGCGATCAAGCCAACCGGAAGACCATCCCGCGGCGAACGAGACGATATACGGTCCGCCAACTGCAACAGGGCCCAGACACACCATTCGATCTCGCCAGCAAACGTTTCCCGTACCTAAATACTCGCACGAAGCGGCACTCGCTTTTTTTGATTTTCGCTTTCGTTATTTCGTCACACCATGGATCATTAAGATTTTGTGGAGCATCACAGTGACGGTCACGCTGCTCTGGTTAGCAGTCATGACCTACAGTCTCTGGGTTCAACCTTCCATGGATGCTCCTGGCCCTCGGACCGTGGATGGCGCGAGTCGTTGGGAATTTACACCTCTCGCTAATCAGTCATTTTTTCAAACCAATTTGTTCTCCTACCTGCTGCTCAGTGGCATTACCCTGTTGCTGGTTCTTCTTGCCCGTGTTGCCTTGGAGTTTATGATCGTCTTCTTTCGCATTGCGACCGATATCGCTGAGCTGAAACGAATGTTCTTGAAAGAATAAGATCGACTGAACCGACCATTGTGAACCTTTTGGCAAGGCAGGCATCAAACCCGGCCATCCTAGACAGCCGTCACTCTCCTTTCATTCCTACCACCGGTTCACAGCGAACCGAACTCGTATAGTGTCAGCCCTAACCTCGATTCGAAGTTGCAGCGATCGATTCGAAGCCGAATCGCTGAGAATCCGCTTGGCAGAGGCGGGAATCCGCGCTGTGATCACCGGAACCGATATGGAAACAGCACTCGGACTCGGGGGAGCTGGCACCATGCGACTGGTTCGATTAGAAGTTGCAACTGAAAACGCCGAACGAGCAACGCTTATTCTGGCGGAAGATGAACACATGGCCCGCACGGCAGGTCCCTGGATCTGCAGTCGCTGCCGCGAACAAAATGCAGCGACCTTCGAGGTCTGCTGGAGTTGCAGTAAACGACGCCTCGATGAAAACCAGCAAGAACAGACTGACACGTTCGCTCTCCAGGCAGCGATGGCTGCCACAACCACTCCTCAAACATTCCCTTCGCACGATAGCAGTGAGGAAACGGAAAGCGTCAATCCCGACCAATCCTTCTTTGCAGAAACAGACGATGTCTCGGAAGCCATCCTAACGAGAGACGATGAAAGAATTGGCACACTGGATGAAGATGTTTTGCGAGCTTTTCGTGCAGCCGTAGTTGGCGCCATGGTGTTCCCTCCTTTGGTCAGCTTTTATTCTCTTTTCCTGCTGATCCGCCTGCCGGCAGACGCTTACAGAAAAAGGACGCTGCGAGTCGCTCTCCTCTGGATCCTGAACCTCGTCCTGATTGCGAGTTGGACTGGCTTCTGGATCAGTCACTCACCCTAACTGCAAGCCGGCTTCACGGTTGCCGCGGATGCCTTCCTTTCGACTCGCTAAACGACATCCTGAAACAACCCGAGCAATCTGGATCCGGAGGCAATACAATCTGGATCCAGAGGCAAGGCAGCCTGGCCCCGGAGGAAACGGTGCAATTGAGCGATTCCGCCTCGTAAGCTCACGCGACCCGTGGTTCTGCCGTTGATCCAAGCGTCTGATGGGCTGCCACACGCCCCGCCTGAATCGATCGCTCCGGTTCACTAAAGTCAAACCACGCAACGTTACCGACATCAGGCCGAATGACCAAATCAGCAGCATCGAGCATAAAACGGCGTAGCGGGCGTTCGCCAAGATCATCCACCCTCATCAGCACTTCAATCGCGGTACGACAGGCGTGGATTCTGTCATGATCCTGTCCAACGTCGACAGCAATGGTCAGATCCTCGGCATAGCGATTGGCGACCAGCGTCGGTACCGACTCGATCACCCCAATGTCAGCTAAGAGCATGTCGTTCCACTTTACCGGTGGAAACACACCTGGGATCGATGCCGAAGCGCGAACCGCCAAGCGAAGTGGCCCATGTTCTAATACAACTCGCTGGCCACTCAACAAATCGACCGCAACGATGCTGAGTGGTGTTGGCAGATCTTCAATATCAATATCCGGCAGCAGGTAGGGAATGGACTCAATCAGCGGTTCCGCAGAGATAAGCGACGAACTGGTCACCGCACGGGTGAGTTTCCGATGAGTCTGAAGATATTATCGAATTCGGCCGTACCAAGGGAAAACCCCACCAGACGTTTCCGCATCCGCCGGCGGCGCTGCCCCGAACAAGATCTCTTGCTTCATTTGAAAAACTGGCGAACTCAAAAGTTCGATGGCTTTGGACTGCACGCGGAGAAAATCTGGTTCTGCAGCGCACATTGCGCCCACCAGACCTCCCATGCTAACACCCACGATTCGTTCAGTTCGAACTTCTGACTCGCTGATTGCTTGCATGACACCCAGGTGGGCAATGCCTCGCGCGCCCCCACCCCCGAGCGCCAACACGGCTGAACGAGGAGCGTCCAAGTTGATCCTACCTTTGGCTGCACAAATAAAATTCAGCAAGTTCATCTTCGTGCTCACAAATCGCGTTGTGCAAGTGACCCGAGCGCCCAAAATCTCGCGAATCTGATCCCTTCTAAATAGGTCCTAGCGACTCCTCAAGCGATCTGGCAATTGCATGAAATCGATCAACATGACTCGACGTTGCGACATGCTCCGCTCCGATCACCAATCGTGTTTCGCCCCATGACCAAATCGCGTTGTGATTCTCAGGGAGATCGTAAGGTGTTGCGTTTCGAATGACAGCGTCTCTTCTCAACAGCAGACTTAGCCCTGTTTGTACGGCATTAAAATCTCGCCCGCTTTAACATGCTTTATCTCCAACCAGCCTTCTTCAACGATCCGTGCGCCCAGTTGCGTTACTTGACGAAAATCACTGTCGCTCGCCTGACCTTCGAAGACGATCCGTCCAAACCGGACTCTCCGACGCACAGAAGTGTCCGCATCCTGTTTCGAGCGGCAAAATAGCTCCAAGCAAAAGCCACGGAGCACGATTGCCGATCGCAGGGCTGTCGGCTCGAACCAGCCAAATGACTGAAATTAAAAGAGAAGTCCCGCTGCACCGTCCGCGGCAATTCAAAACCACCGGCGAAAGCCATCAGGGGTACAGCGTGCAATGCGCTGCCGGAGCGGACAACCGAGCCGTAAACTCGCTCCCTCGACGCTTGCACTCCATTCTATGCCAAAAGCTCACAAAAGGAATTTAGGATCCCTTATTTAAATTCAATGTTAGAATGATCCACATTGCTACGTTTTGCACAAAGTTTATTCGACGATCATTCGCCGCTTAACAGCACCAGACCGGACGACGGCTAATGAGGGTCCGCCCCCTACCCGGCCTGTTCAAACGATTCTTTGAACACGCCCTCCTTGGCGACGAATCAATCGCCGGACTTCCAAGACGGTTAAGGCGGCGAGGATTCTTGGTGCGGCCAGATCGACGGCAGCAATGATGCGATCAACCGGAACCGGTGTTGACTCGATCGCAGCGAAAACCGACCGCTCCACAGCATTGAGCGTCAACTCATCATCGCGCGTCAGCTCGGCATTACTGGTTAAATCTTCGCCGCTGTGAATCGCACGACCGTCGGTTGTGAAAACCGGTTGATGTAAAGGGCCAAGCTCCTCCAACACATCATCGATACTTTGCACCAACTTTGCGCCGTCACGAATCAGTAAATTACAACCTCGTGACACACGACTATTGATCGGTCCGGGAATCGCAAGAACCTCTCGATTCTGTTCCGTTGCCAAACGTGCGGTAATCAGGGCTCCGCTTCGCTCCGGCGCTTCGACGACTAAAACAGCCAGCGATAAACCTGAGATCAATCGATTCCGTTGCGGAAACATCCCCCCTCTTGGCTTGGCCTCAGGAGCGTACTCACTGATCACTGCACCTCTCCTCGCAACCTGTCGCGCCAAGCCACGATGTTCTCGTGGATAGATTTGCCCCAGTCCTCCTCCCAACACGCCGATTGTGCGACCTCCGCCATGCAACGCACCTCGGTGGGCTGCCGCATCGATACCACGGGCCAAACCGCTGACGACGGTGACGCCCGACTTTGCCAACATAAACCCGAAATGCTCTGCTTGTTTCAATCCATAAACCGTGGCGTGACGTGTGCCTCCGATAGCAACTGCTAATTGATCAGCCAGTCGCAGATCACCTTGCATAAACATCAACGGCGGTGGATCAGCGATCTCCCGCAATAGGGGTGGATAAGCATCGAGAGACTGCAGCAGGACGTAAGCCTCGTGTTCATGGCACCACTTCATCACCTGCAATGGATCTACAAAGTGATGAGCCGTCTGAATCACGTGAATCAGTTTCTTGCCAACGCCCGAAACCTCAGCCAACTCACCTGATCCAGCTCGCAGCACTGCGCCCGCGGTACCAAATCGATCAATCAACAAGGTCATGGTCCGAGGCCCGATTCCGGGCAATAGTGCCAATTGGAGGGTTTCAAACACCTCCCTTGTCTTTGCGTGAGCCCGCGAAGATAGACGTGTTGTCCTGCTTGAACCTGCTCCGGTCGCTGAAAGCGTACCGGTAGATGATTCGCCTGATGCCCCAATCATGCGATTTGCCCCCGTATTTTTGGTACGAGAACTTACCAGAATCTTGCATTCGATTTCAATCCTGGCTCACCAGGGCGAGGAATCTGCACCCAAGAATCCCGCATCGATCGATTCATCAAAGATGCGTGGGAATAACCGACGCTGCGCAAACGGCTCCATCCGAGAACTTCATCGAACAATAATTTTCAGAGTTCCTTGAATGCGAGACAGGCTTGTTCGCGACACTCAATGAGTTTCAGCGGCCCACGACTATGAAACCGGGTAGAGCGGCCCAAGGCGTTGCGATGTCGCAAAAACGAGGCTTTGGACCGATCAAAACCGGGCTTTGCCGAGTAAAAACAATGTGGGACAGGCCACCCAGAGAAGCCTCAACATCCCCAATTGCTCACCCGAAACGACCAAGACAAGGGAACGAACGGCGAATAGTGAAGTTTCGCAGCTCTCCCGGAATCGCTAGGATGCCAGCATGGCAAAGAAAAACACCAAAAAAAATACGCCCAGCAGCGAAAAGAAAACAGCTAGCAAAGCAAGCGATCAGGACCCAGCTGAGGCTCGCGCGGAGCGTTTTCGCGTCGCAGCTGGGCGAGAGACCGTGGAGGCTTTCGTCGTGGCTTTCATTTTGGCGTTGCTGTTCAGGGCATTTTTGGCCGAAGCATTCGTCATCCCAACCGGCTCAATGGCCCCAGCTTTAATGGGAGCCCACAAAGATATCGAGTGCCAGCGTTGCCAAACCCCATTTCAAGTCGGAGCGAGCCGAGAGCGAAGTGGCTCCGAAACCAACCTCGTCGTGGTTGGAGGCGTCTGTCCGAACTGCCGAGCCATCAACGCACTGGACCTGAAAGAAGATTCCAACCATGCCACATTCAATGGCGACCGTATCTTGGTCAGCAAATTCAAATACGCCTTGAACGAACCGGAACGCTGGGACGTGATTGTTTTTAAATACCCCGGCAATCCAAAACAAAACTACATCAAGCGTCTCGTCGGCTTACCCAACGAAACGCTCACCATTCGGCATGGCGATGTTTACGCGCGACCAACTGGCACTACTGATCCGGATGTGATTCTCCGCAAACCGCCGCGAAAACTGCTGGCGATGAGCCAGTTGGTTCACAATTCAGACTATCAAAGCCAGGCTTTGATTGACGCGGATTATCCGAGCCAATGGCAGCCTTGGACCGAGAAAGCCTCCGCACCTCCCACTGACTCTTGGAAAATCGAACGATCGAGCGATGGTTTGGTTGCGACGATCGAGGACGCAGAGAAGGACCGCTTTGAGTGGTTACGTTACTACCATCGCTGGGCGAGCGACGAAGACTGGGCAATTGCTGACGAAGGTGGTTCCCTGGCCGCAGTCGACCCCTACTCCAGCCGTGCAATCACAGACTTCTACGCTTACGATTCCTACATTCAGGTTCCGGCGTCCTACGTCTACGAGACACCGCCATCCGCTCGCAAAGCGACCATTCTCGAGCGGATGTTCAATGGTGGTTTCTCAGCCGGAAGCTTTAACACGAGGTATCAGTCTGGCGTCGGCCCTGAACAGTTCAATGGCGTTGCCTGGGGTGGGCAGGATTCCGATCGTCAAAGAATCGGACGTGACGGTATGCATTGGGTTGGCGACCTGATTTTCGAATCTGACGTAGAAACGTCCGCAGACGCCAAGGAGTTAATTCTGGAACTGGTCGAGGCCGGTGTGAAGTACCGTTGCCGGATCGATCTTTCCAATGGTCAAGCCACGCTTAGCATCGACGACATTGAACCTCGCAGCTTCATTGATTCAGAAGGCCAACGGCCGACAGCGCAATCGGGAATCCTGGCGGGTAACCGGCACGCAATTCGCTTCAGCAACTGCGATGACCAATTACTGCTCTGGGTCGACGGGGATATCATTGAATTCGATCGCCCGACCACATTCGATGCGACGCGATTCCGGACCATCGATGAGAATTACCCACAGTTCGTAGCCAGTCATCCGCTGGACGCCGCGCCAGTCGCCATCGGTATTCGAGGGGGTAACGCGACGATACGACACCTGCGAATCGATCGTGACAAATATTACATCGCAACCACCGATAGTAATGCTGGCATCTATGACTATGACATGAATAAGCTGTGGCAAATCAATGGATCAGGTGTTTCTCACAAGATGATCCAAGACGTATTCGGACAGCCAGATCTTTGGGCTGAATTCGTCGGCTGGCAGGCCCGTCGGCAAGTCACCTTCGAACTGCAAGAAGATCAGTTTTTCCCAATGGGTGACAACAGTCCGGAAAGTCTGGATGCGCGCTGCTGGGCTGGCACAAAACAGCGAATACGGATGCTAGGCAATGCCAATGAGGCTGCCTGGAAGTGGTTCGACAAATCTTTCGTGCCGAGAGAACTTCTAGTCGGAAAGGCACTCGTTGTCTTTTGGCCGCACTCATGGAACTCTCCCATCCCCTTCACACCTAACTTTAAACGATTCAAATTGATTCATTAGCAACCGAGGAGCCGGCGGAATGGAATCCCAACAATTGGCTACCCAAACTCAACAGGTTGACGGAACCGAATCCAGATCAATTTTGGAGGCGATCGATCTGCAGAAGACCTATGGCCGACGACGTGTGGTCGATGGAGTCAATCTGCACGTCGACGAAGGTGAAATCGTGGGACTACTCGGTCCCAACGGGGCTGGTAAATCGACCAGTTTTCGAATCATGTGTGGGATGATCGAACCCGATCGCGGCCGCGTTTACTTGGACGGTCGCGATGTCACCAACTGGCCAATGTTTCGCCGAGCACGAGACGGGCACATGGGATACCTACCGCAAGAACCAAGCGTGTTCAAAAAATTGACCGTCGAGCAAAACATTTCCTCCTTGCTCGAACTGCTGGGATTGGATCGTGTCGCCAGGAATGAACGGACCGATCAACTCTTGGAAGAGTTCAATATCACGCACATCCGCAAGAGTCGCGCCGGAGGTTTGAGCGGTGGCGAACGACGCCGCCTAGAGATTGCGAGATGCTTGGTTTCTGACCCGAAGATCATTATGCTCGACGAGCCCTTTGCGGGTATCGACCCCGTGACTGTGCAATCGATCCAGGGAGTAATCCAACAATTGCGAGAAAGCGGGATCAGTGTGCTGATCACCGACCACGCCGCTCGAGAAATCTTGGACACGGTCGATCGCTGCTACGTGATCTATCAGGGCCAAGTGTTGACGGTAGATACCCCCGACAAAGTCAAAAACCATCCGAAGGTGCGCGAAGAATATCTAGGGGATATGGATTCGAGACCCGTTTCCGCCGCTCAGATTCCCAAACCCCATTTTCGCAAGGATTCGGCCAAAACCGCAAAACCAACTCGGGCCGCCGAACATGGATAAGACTTGGCAGCGATTTTGCGAGTATGGCAAGCACTGAAGTCAAGCTAAAAACCACTACACGCTCGATCACCGCCAACCACAGAACATTCTGTGAAAGCAGTCTCCAGGTGATCGAGCGGATGGTTGAGAACATCTCCAACCGTGCTATTGATTGAGTTGTTCCTCGATCGTCTCTTTGCTGGCTTTTGTGCCAAGAGCTCCCCACAAACCGAAGGGGCTCTTGCTGCCAGGTGCGCGGTTTCCGGTGCCGCCTCGGATCACCGTTCCGTTAGTCGAATCGCCCGCCTCGATCGAGTCGGTCACGAAGACCACCGCGCCGTCAGCCATTAAAACATGGCAACCACCCTGGTGCTGACTGCTCGGCGGAAGCACCCCGAAACCGGTAGGCCCAAACCGGACGCAGAGCTCGCTGTTGGGGGGCAAAATTGTATTGATCGACGTAAAATTACCATTACCGTTGGCCCAGCGAAAACCGCGACCTTCGCTGTCAAGCGAACGCAGATTAACGGTACTTAGCCAGTTGCGTGGACGTTCTGGATCGATGTCGTCTCGGCACGCAATCGGATTGTTTTGAATTTCCGTCGTTCCAACATTTTCGTTCATTCGGTTTCGCACATCACGGTCACCCAAATCGGTCGAGATCTCCCCGCCCATGATCGTGTTTGACAAGCCATCCAGGATATCTCGAAAACGAACCTCCGACCGGGCGACAAAAACACCTCGACCGCTC
>JAYZAR010000174.1:0-24516 GCA_036339635.1 Planctomycetota bacterium
TAGGCTCGTGGAAAATTAATGGGTTTGCATTCCTGCCATGGGTATGTTTTCTCGTCAGTTACCCGTAGCCCGCCGTTCCGTTCAAGAGTTCGAGCAGATTTTCTTCCTGGGTTGACAGTTTTTGTTGATGGTGGTCAAGTGTTCACTTCTTCGGCCGTTGGGTGGATTTGGGCAGCCGACAGGCGGCTGTCTGCTGCGGCCGTTAGTTGTTTAACGGAGTTAGAAAGATGACAAAGTTTTGGGGCCGCTGTGCATTCGTTCTATTGTTCTCAGGAATCTGCCTACTCGGTTTCGCGGCGGATAAGAATTCGTCGAGCCGGAAAACAAGCAAATCGGCTGCGGCGAAGCAAGAGATGAGTGGCGGTCGATTGCCACGCTATTTTGCTGGTTTGGTGGATGATGACCAGCGCGAAGAAATCTATGAGATCCAATCAAAGTATCGCGAACAAATTCAGGAGCTCGAGAAAGAGTTAGCTGAGTTAGAACAAGAACAACTCGGTGCGATGGAGAAAGTGCTGACAACTTCGCAGCGGAAAGAACTGGCTGCGTTGAGGTCTGCGGCGTCGAAGAAGCAAGGAAGCACGAGCCGTACTAAAAAGAACTAACAAAATTGAGTGTTGATGGTTGGGAGGGTGGCTGGTGATCGAGCGTAGGGGCGGGACCGGAACGCACCATCTAACTTTTTAGGATCTAGATCGCGATGCATGTCATTGCTTCTGCTCGACCACCAGCCGCGAGTTGTTTTTTGAGAGCAGTGCCGACCGGTCGCGAACACGGCCGGTACTCCTTTTCAACCACTCAAACATTCCGCTGGGGTGGAAAGATCGATTAGCGGAACCTTGCTGCCCAATCACTGAGCCACTCAACACTGGGGCCATTCACCACTCGGGTAATCAGCTGATCGAAATTTCGCTTGCTATCTTAGCGAGTTGGCCGAAGCAGCGACTTCGATGACCGGCGTTTCAGCTGCGATGGCCCCCGCTCTCGCCAATAACGCAGCTCCAGCTGGACTGGTAGCTGGTACCGATTCTCGCGTTTCTGGTCCGACCGGTGGAGGTTGGTGCCAGTGTCTTGCGATCAAGACGGTCGCTGCATGAACAAGTTGTTGCTGTTGCAATGACAACAGAGCGAGCCGGTGGCCCACCTGATTCGCAGTGGCACCCGCTTCTCGTTTGGAATAGCTGATGATCCAAGAATCGACATGCCAAATGATCGAATCGAGCATGCAATCGGCAGAGCCGCAGTGGGCAAACAGAGTGATTGGTTCCGAGGTCGGTGTGGGTTGAGGGGCAATCTCCGCGGTCTCCAGTGGCTCAGCTTTCGCAAGGGTTGGAACAACACGCTCATCAAATGCCTGCCACATCGCGGTGGCATCCCAAGCGTCATGTTCTGCACGAATGCAGAATGGCTGCGTAGAGTTCGGCAGTACGCTCCACAGTTTGATGTCTTCCGTCGACAGATCGTAAGGCATGTAATCCTCTTCGATCGTGACAATGACTGCGGAGCTACCGATGAGTCGGTTGAGTGGCAAAATCTCGATGCCTGGTTTACCCTCGGAGATGAGTTGTACGGTGATCGGAAACTCATCGACGATCACACTGGTTCCATAGCTTTCGACATCAATTGGCTCAGCCGTTGCGATTTCATTCAACTGCGCGGCGAACGCGATGTCGCTTGATGTCGAGCTGTTGACAACTTGGCTTTGATCGACCGTGGAAATCGCGGCACCCCACCAGCTTTGGTATTGGCGAACCTTTGCTAGTGATTGGTCCAAGTAAGGTGCGGCTGAGGCGAGCAGTTCCAGTAGTTGCTCAACTGAAATGTCAGCCGCGGCGATTGCGATGGCGGCAGCCTGTGTAATCGCACCGTCGTCGGTGGTGTCCGATGCGGAAGCGGGTTCGGTCGCACGGGTTGGGATGGTTGTGGGGGCGGGCTTGGCTGTGGCGGCGATTCGGATGGCGATCGAATCGTGGGTAGCCGGAACCGTGTTACCAGCCGAGCAGTTGGACTCGGACTGTGTGACGGGATTGGGCTGGTTCATGGGATTGGGCTGGCTAATCCATCCGCACAAATCTTGTTCCTCCCATCGCAGTTGGCAGGCATCCTGGGGAAGGCCAGGCGCCGCGGCTTGGATGGGAGGTAAAAGAAGGAGGCTGAAAAAGGCCACAAAGATCAAAAGGGAGACGAAACGCGATTGGATCAGAAGAGCGTTCATGGGTCGGTGATACTCCTTGTGCCGACGAAGACGCATCGCTGAGAAGGCAAACTGGCATAGATGCGATAACCTTGGCAAGCGATGGGGTGAGGGCGAGTCCGTTAGCCGTTCAAACTATTCTCCGTTTCACGCGGAAACTGATTGAAAAACTTGATCGACCAGCGAAGCAAAAGTGGTATCGGCGAGATTAGCGGTGAGGCTTGCAATTGCAATCGCGAAACTTGCATGGATTCCTGGTGCGCGTTCAGGTTGTGCCAGTAGGCCGGGTCGATGAGTTAACGGATGTGTTGAAAGCACTGGACACGATCGATTGAGTGTCCAAATTCAATTGAAAGGAAGAACACTTGAAGCGAATGTGAAATGCGTATTTGGAATGTGCGTGTGGGAAGCCGCGCGCAACCTGATCCAACGTTGTACCACGATTTGTGGTTTCGATTTAGAAACTCGTATGGGGCGTGTTTTGACGCCGGTTTTCAACGGGTGCTGTTGAAGCTGAAGATTTAACGTTTGTGTTTAACGACAATGCAATCTCGTTTGGAATGAATGCACCGCATAGGTGGAATGACAGAACCAAAGGTGGATCGAACCGTTCTTTTTTAACATGGTGCCGCTCGTTAGCGGTGACATCTTGTGTTGCTGATAAAGCGCCAGGGGGTCCGCCAGCGTCCTGAACCTGAATGGCGAGTTTGTATTCAAGGAACGAGAATGGAGATCAAAAATTGAAATGCACGATCATAGATACCTGGAGAAGTGCTTTCTCGCGGGCCGGCAATATTGAGAGTCGCCGGTTTTTCACGAGCAAGCCACTGCCGGACTTCATCGGAGGGCGGGCGGTCAATCTGGGTAACTAAGTGTGGCTTATTGTGGCGTCGACAAAACCGCTGGGTTAATTTGCTCCCACCCTTGAGCTCTTTTTCAAAGAGAATCAAGGTTCCATCGCTATCGATAACGTTTTGTTCGGTTCGTGGCGGGTATTCACTTGTTTCGGTTTCGTGCAGTTCGTAGCGACTCGGCACGCTGCCGTCCTCGGACAAACGTCCGGCGGGACACCAACCCCCATGCATGATTCCCAAGGCGATCGCAACATCTAACCCAGCCCGGTCGACACCGGTCTGGCCTCCAGAAACAACGCAAGTCGGTACGAAATGTCCGATTGGTGTGCGTTCCGCTGAGGTGCTGTTTCGTTTCACGGGCTTGGGTCGGTCGGAAAGTTAAAGTGTTGACGTAACGATTCTCGCTGGGGGCCGATGTCGGGGAGTGACGCCTGACGCCACGACTTGGGAGGAGACGCCTGAAAGACCATTGGATTGCGTTTCGTCGGATGTTGCAACGCGAGATGCCAGCTATGTAACGCGATTCCTGCTGAGAACGAGTCGCGGCTACCGTACTTCCGATCTCCCAGGATTGCGTGGCCTCGTTCTGCTGCCTGGACTCTAATTTGGTGCTTGCGGCCGGTGAGCAATTCGATCGCCAACAGCGAACCCGTTTGTGTGTCATTGACGGTAAGGTATCGCAGTTTTGCTTCCCGCGTTTCGGTACTCTGGTGTTTGCTTACCCGCATTCGATGCGCCGTATCATCTTTGTAAATCAAATCGTTCCATTCGCCCTTGCTCGGTCGGGGATGGCCCTGCACCGCTGCCAAGTAAAGTTTGCGTGACGGAAACGAACCGCGGCCCGAAAATTGATCGGAAAATCTTGCGGCTGCTTTGCTGGTACGGGATAACACCAAAACGCCGCTGGTCATCAGATCCAAACGACTCACAATACCAACGTAAACATTGCCAGGCTTGTTGAATTTGTGTTTTAGGTAGTCGGCGGCCATGTCACGCATGGTGATCGCTCCCGGTTCGGCCCCCATCGTTGCGATGCCCGCTGGTTTGTTGACCACCAGCAGATGGTTGTCTTCGTACAGAATATCCAGCTTCGGCATGTGGACCGTTGGGGTAAGGGGATTTGGAAGGATTGCCGAGATTGAAATGCCGGGACTGTATTGGGATCCCCGGGACAGTGCGTGGTTGAGTTGCCGAACTGAAAACTCACTCCGCAACTGTATCTTCGCGTTGGTCCGCTGGCAACGGAGTGCGGTTGGAGGAGATGGCCTGTCCCCGAGTGTCATGGTCCCCGAGTGTCATGGATTCGCGGAATGCTATCGTGAAGCAATTCTTTTTGGGGCTAGCATAGAGAATGCTAGCCAAGGCTCATGAAGAAGCCTCCGATTGGCTGCCTACAATTTAAAATTCAAGCTGGTCTTGGAAGGTGGATTCACAGGGTCGAAGCAGGCTTGGTGGTTCACCTTTGATCTGATGCGATTTTCGGCGGCCTGGTGCCTCGCCGCCGTTTGACCGTCATCTAATGTTTTGTGATTGCCTGAGTAGGCGATTCATCAGAGGAGGGCAAAACCGGTCCGCCCAGACGAGAAGTTTTCCGGGGAGAGAGCAAATTACCTCGTCCTTTCTTTTCTCGATCGCGGACATGGCGGCATTAGCAACTTGTTCAGGCGACCAACTTCCAAAACTACGGGAGGCTTGATTCGGATCGGTATCGATCAGCGAATCAAAAAACTCGCTACGCGTGGTGCTGGGGCTGACCAGCGTGACTTGAATACCTAATGGGGAAATTTCAGCCCGCAAGGCATCACTCCAGCCGTGAATCGCAAATTTGCTAGCGCAGTATTCGCTTTTGTTGGGCACCGCACGATGCCCCAAGACGCTGCTGATATTGCAAACGACTGGCGAGCGACCTTTGGCAAGTGCTGGCAGCAAGCTGCGAGTGAGTTCCACAGGGGCAAAGAAGTTGACTTCCATGACTTTTCGTAAACGTTCCTCATTTGCTTCCGCAAAAGAGCCGATTGCACCACTGCCCGCGTTATTGACCAACAGATCGACTGCGCCTCCGCCGAGTTGGGTCGCCACTTGTACGATTTGTTGACGGGTCTTTGCATCGGTGGTGTCGCCAACAATTCGGTGAACCTTGGCGACGTCAGGCGTGACAATTTGATCCAAGCGATCACGGCGTCGGGCGACAGCGACGACGTGGGCTCCGCGTTGAAGCAACCGTTCGGCTAGAGCACGTCCAATTCCGCTGCTCGCTCCGGTGACGATGCAAACCGAATCAGTCGAATCGAATCGCATGGCGTTTTGGGTCCGTTGAAGGAGCATCCGTTGACGGGACGGCTGTTGAGATTAACGCTTTGATTGCCGCGGGGATCACGCATCGATCACTCAGGCGACTTCGCTGTTGGATTCGGCGTTCGCCAGTGTTTCAGTCGCGGGACGAATGGCGAGTGCCGATCGTTCGACTGACCCCATTGAGGCGTTGGGCATACGAACGTGAACTTTGATCAACGTCTCGCCATATTCACGCGAGACGATTTCGCCGTTCGCTGCTAGGTAGGCAAGTAAACGACCATCACTGGGATCAACATCGACCTCGACGTCCAAAAACTCGCGTCCCAGTGCTTCTCCGACAGCTTCGACCAAGGCAGAAAGTCCCTTGCAGTTGCGGGCACTGACTGGGATCGCGTTGGGGTAACGATCCAAGACTCGATTCAAAATGAGTGGATTTTGAATGTTGTCGATCTTGTTCAGGATCAGCAACGTGTCTTTTTCTTCGATTCCAAGATCGGTCAAGACGCTGTAGACCGCGCTGATCTGGTCAAACACGGTTGGGCTGCTTGCATCGGCGACGTGCAACAGAAGGTTGGCTTGACGGGTTTCCTCGAGTGTCGATTTGAAACTGGCGACTAACGAGTGGGGTAGATCACGGATGAATCCGACGGTATCGCTCAGCAGTACGGTACCCCATCCGGGCAATTGCCAACGACGTGTACGGGTATCGAGCGTGGCGAATAACTTGTCCTCCGCCATCACGTCGGCTTCGGTCAACGCATTCATGAGCGTGCTCTTGCCGGCGTTGGTGTAACCAATCAGTGAAACGGTTGGTGCGCTATTGCGTGCGGCCACCTGGCGTTCGCGTCGTTCTTCGACTTTCGCGAGATCTTGCTTGAGATCATGGATTCGCTTTTGCGCCAGGCGACGGTCAACTTCCAGTTGCTTCTCACCTGGGCCGCGCATGCCAACGCCCATCGCTTGACGTGATAAGTGCGTCCACATCCGCTTGAGCCGCGGCAGTGAGTATTCCAATTGTGCCAATTCAACCGCCAGACGTGATTCATGTGTCCGGGCGCCGGCTGCAAAAATATCGAGGATCAATTCCGTTCGGTCGAGCACTTTGGCGCCGATCGCTTTTTCCAGGTTTCGGACTTGGGCGGGGGAGAGATCGTTATCAAAGATCACCACATCGGCTTTGTGGCGGTCGACCATCTGGCGAAGTTCTTCGACCTTGCCTTTGCCCAGATAGGTCGAATGATCGGGTGTGCTGCGACGTTGGATCAATTCATCAACGACTTCGGTGCCGGCGGTGGTTGCCAGTCCGTGCAATTCCTCGAGTGGATCCGCCGGGACGAGGTGATCGGGCAAAATCAGTCGTGCCAGGATGCTAGTTTCAGGCGAGTCGTCTCGGACTTGAATTGGTTCGCGCACGATGGGGAAAAACGTTCCTTTGAGCAAGGTTGGAAAAAGGGGGGGGCGCCGTAAGGCTGCGGAAGTGGTGTCCAGTTAGCTCCAATTATAGTTGAGCGGACACCAGCAAAGACACCCTTACAGAAATCTGGTTCGGCCTAGAGAGTCGCTTGACCAGACGTGTCATTGGGCCAGCAAATAATCGGGCATCACTCACCCAAGATTCCTGATTGGAAACAAACCGATGACTCAAATGCTACTTTTCGACGCTCCTGTCAGTCAGACTTCATTTTCTGTCGCCGCCTCTCCGGTAGCCCCCCAGGCAGAGCCCGCGGTTGCGGAATCTGCATCCGCTCAGATCCCCAGCAAGGAAGAGGGTGGGCTGCATCACATGGGCGATTTGGCTCGATTGGTACTGCTGCGATACGAGTTGGTGGCGAAGCGTCGGGCTCGTCGCGCCGCTCGCTCGTCCGCCGCTCGCTTGTCCACTGCTAGCACGCCGGCAACCAGCCTGTCTGCAAGCAGCCTGCCAGCTGTTAGCACCTAAACAGCATGGTTACCCGAGTATGCGAATCACCGATTTCCTGCCTTTTGGTCGTTTCCCCGCGATGGGGTGTGATGTCGTGGTCTGCAGGCCAATCTGGTTGCTGAGCGTTAGGGAAGACTATTCCGGTTCGGTTTGGCGGGGCGATTCATCCGGTTTTCATCGGCATCCCGTTTGGTTGGGCCGCGACGTACAAGCCTCAATGCGGTCGTCAGGGCCCCGATCAGGAATCCAATTGCGGTCGTCGATGCCGCTAGGATCGATAGGGAATATTGCGTTCAATCCACAGCAAGCGGACTGGCATCGCATCGCTGTTCTGGAGCGTGACTGCCATTGCCATTGGGATCGCGAGGATCAGCAGTAGAGGGTCAGCAGGAGAGGGTCAGCAGGAGAGGGTCAGCAGGAGAGGGTCAGCAGGAGAGGGTCAGCAGGAGCCAGCGGATTTTCTGCATTTTCGCTCCATGAAAAGCCGAATTGGGTTACTGTACAAAAGTTCATTTAAATGATAGCATTGGTTTCATCCCAATAAAATTTAGCAAACGCCCACGAAGCAAACGGCAAGGTGTTCGCGGTGAGAATGTTGTCTAGGGAAAGGTGGAAGCGTGGCGAACCAGCAAACTTTTGATTTTCTTGAGGCACAACCACTTCCGGCTACCCGGGGCAGAAAGCTGGGGGCTTCTGCCCAGTCAATCGTGGCAGAACCGATTCCGAGTAAATCGATTTCTCGTCAGATCACGGGTCCTCCGCCAATGAAGACGTCTGTGCGGTTGCCTTCTGCCAAATCCCCGTCTGCCAGTGTCCCGTCTGCCAGTGTCCCGTCTGCCAGTGTCCCGTCTGCCAGCTTGCCTGGTGAGTGTTCCAACCCAAGAGCGATGAGCCGAGCGGAGACACTGCGGCATCTTCGCGCCCAACTGGAACAGAAAAACGGTTCTGTTTCGGTTTCGAACGAGATACTTTCGACCGGATGCCAGCAGATTGATGATTGGTTGCCACGAGGTGGTTTGCGGTGTGACGCAATTACCGAGTGGGTGGCGGAGGGCGAAGGTTGCGGTGCATCGACTTTGTCATTGCTTACTGCGGCGATGCGATTGTCACAGGTTGAATCAGGTGGTGGCCCCTTGGTGGTGGTCAGCGGTCCGGCCAGTGGCAGTCGAGCAGGTTTCTATCCACCTGCTGTTAAGGCATTGGGGGTACCGATGGAGAGATTGATTTGGGTCCGCCCCAAACAACACGCGGATCTCGTTTGGGCGGTGGACCAAGCGTTGCGTTGTCGTTCAGTGGCAGCCGTCTGGTCGGAAATCGGAGCCGGTTTGGATGATCGGGATGCCCGACGTTTTCAATTGGCAGCCGAAAAGGGGGGAACTCCAGGATTGTTTGTGCGTCCCGCTGCCGTTCGGGGACGCCCCAGCTTTGCCGAGGTTCGCTTTCAGGTGGCACCATTGGTGTCAGATACCGACCACTGTGATCTTCCAGGTGGCGGCGATCGCGTGATGCAGATAACGCTGGATCGATGCCGTGGTGGAAAGGTTGGGCAACAGGCTTGGGTGCGACTGGATGATAGGGCCCGGCTTCAATCAATCACGGTACCTCCAAGTGAGACTGCGAGCGATGACACGACTATTTTGCCTTTGGCTGCCGAATTGGCCCATCCAAAGACTTCAAGCCGAGCGATCCATCGCCGTCGAGCCTGAAGTCAACTGTGCCCGTTCTGAAGCAACCGATTCACCGGTCGTGTTGTGGCGTGAGGACCCGCGGCGTGGCCGCTTGGTCGCTGCTTGCTGCCACCAAGCTCGTGCTGCCGGAGTCAACATTGCGATGCCGATCGCCCAGGCCTCTGAGTTGGTACAAAGTGGGCGAGTGAAGCCGCGCCTGCTGCCACACGATATCGATGCTGATGACCGAGTGTTGCGGCAAATCGCTTGGAAAGTTCAACAAGTAATTACTCCATTGGTGGAAACTGAAACGCTGGACAAAAAACCATGGGCAGGTTGTCCACGGCACCAACGTGAGGCATTGATCGGTGAAATCGATGGTGTGACGCACCTGTTTGGCAGTGAATCAGGCGTACTGCAAGCGGCTTACCAATTGCTGCAACGCCTCAGTTTGCATGGCCGAATCGCAATTGCTGATTCGCTAGGTGCCGCTTGGGCGTTGGCTCATTTCGGTTCAACCGAAGCGGCAATCGGTCCTGGGCAGTGGATCATTCCGAGTCAGGCGACACGGGGAATGTTAGAACCGCTCCCAGTTGAATCATTGCGGCTGGATGCACCGACTGCTGTAACCTTGGCTCGGTTAGGAGTCACGCGGATAGGGGAGTTACTGGAGTTGCCGCGAAATGGATTGGCCGCCCGTCTGGGACGCGGCCTAGTACGGCGGATTGAGCAGGCGCTTGATGGCCAACAAGAGCCGTTGGCTGTGGAAACCGCACCCGCAGAAGATCGGGAGACTTGGGAACTCGAATACCCAACGAGCGATCAAGACATCTTGGCTGACCGGATTCATCGTCTGGTAAAAAAGATCAGGACGGGGTTAGCAGCACGTCAACGTGGGGCAATACGCATGACCTGCCGTCTGGACCTTACGGTCCCTCCGTCACTGTTCTTTGAAGTCGGTTTGTTTGCACCAACTGTCGATGAAGAACATCTTACAAGCCTAATCCTTCATCACCTAGAAAATAAACGACTAACGTCAGATGTGAAACGGTTGACCATCGAGGTGCCCTTATCCGATTCGCTTCGCACCGCTCAAACAGCTTTGTTCGAAACCGATTCTTCTGCTGCGAATTTGAGTGGATCGGCAATCAGCCGCTTGGTCGATTCTCTCAGTGGGCGATTGGGGCGTGATTCGGTGGCGCGAGTTGATTTGCGAGATGACCCGCTTCCCGAAAATGCTTATCGAATGCTGCCAATGGCTGGCAATGTAAGAAAACGATCCAATCGCTCACGCCATGCTCAGTCCACTTCTCCGCATCAGCTGATTTCATCTTCAAATTCTGCCGAGTTGCGAACTGCTGCCAGGCAGGCTGATTCGATTCGTGATCACGCGATCCATTTGCCGTCACCGGATGATGCAATGCGGCGTCCGCTCTGCTTGTTTGCCGATCCTGTTCCACTTTCGGTCGCTTGGCACGAAGGATCGTTTCGGAAAATCGTGACGACTCAACAGCTGCCCCAACGAATTCGGTTAGCGGGCGTGGTTCACACGGTGACCCGACATTGGGGACCGGAAAGAATTGAAACGGGATGGTGGAAAGGTCCCACCGTACGTCGCGATTACTATCGCATCGAAACGGACAGGGGATGCTGGTGGTGGGTTTTTCGAAATCTTGATGCCCCGAATTCACGTGGCCGATACCGTTGGATGCTGCATGGCCGATTCGATTGACTTGCTAAATTGGGGAACGCGATACCAAACCTGACCTCTACGGTTTTGCTTTTTCCGCTTCCACTCCCGGACCTGCGTTCTGCGGTTCCTGATCCGTCTCCTTGCCGAAGCTAAAAGTCAATAATTCGGTCCCGATCTGAGCAATCACTCTCGACAACCCTGGTTGGACCGTCTGTCGGGTTTCCAACGAGTTGTTGCTACTTGCGATCGGCTTGCCCTCACGCAACGCCAGGTCGCTTCCATTGCGAATATCCAATGCCAGCACATCGAGAGATTTGCGTCGACTGGCGGTCGAGAAAGTGAATGGGCTCCTGGCCAAGATCAGCATTGGTGACTCGGCTGGCTGGGTGAGCGTGCAGCCCCAAGGTCGCTCGAACTCGCGACTCCATCGAACCGAACCATCCTGCAGGGAAATCGCAAAGACTCCGTGGGTTGGTTTGTGAAACGAGCCATCGCTCGTCTGCAATCGTTCATCCGTTTTCTCGGTCACTACGGCGCGTCGCTTGGGGAGCACAAGTAACAAATCATCCATAAGCATCAAGCGAAGTTCTTGCAGATCTTCGTAAGCGGGTAACTTGGGTGTTCCAATTTCTTTCCCGTCCACGATATCCCAGATGACCGTTTTGCCATCATTGCCTAGGTGAACCATGTAACGCCCACCGATGACTCGACCGTAGCCGCTCGGCAAATTGGCTTCGACGTTTGAGCGATTGGCGCTGTATCCGTCGTGGGTCAGAACAATTTCGTCGCTAAACGGGTTAACGAGGTTCAGCGTGAATAGTCGCTTTTCTTCTTGTTCTTGGTAGGAAAGGACGTGTTCGCCTAGCCCAGCCCAGACCGTGCCGTGTTGCCAAGGCCTCGTGTTTAGCTTTCGTCCGTCCAGCAAGTCAAAAAATTGAACTTCATTAGTGGCATCGGAAACAACGGCGACCCGTTTTCCGTCGCACAAGACACTGCCACTCTTGGGAGCTGTCGAATTTCGCCAAATCGTATCAGCTGTCAATGCATCGATCGCCAATAGATCCCCGCCCTGCAGCAGCAACACGCGGTCGCCCATGATTGGACCCAATTTGAATTCGGGGATCACGCTCGAGGCCGCGGCATTTGCAATCGAGTACCGGACAACCTGGTCATCAAAAGGCGTAATGGAGCTACGACGTTTCGCGACCGGTTCACTATCACCGCTAAGTCCTCGCCGCCACATTCGGACCTCGCCATCACCGCGAACGATGTGATGCAGATTCAAGCCGATCAGTCCCTTCGGCATCACCACGACCATCATGCCTCCACTGATTTGTGCTTTCTTATCCATATCCTCGACCATCCCTTCCATTGGAATGCGTCGCAGTAGACCGGTTGGGTCGCGTAGTGACATCGGGTTGGATGATCCTTCGCTGATCAATCGCCAACCTGAAAACTGGGTTCCGGCCAGAAGGTCGGTCTCCGCAACACGATGTGAGACAATGAAAGATCGCACTCGTGGATTACGTGATTCCCAACGCAGCGAGGCCTGCTCGGCCCATTCAACCGACACCAGTTGGGACATTGCTTCACTCTTCAGTGCGGCAATTCTTTCATCGGGCGTTCCATCGGATCGCGACTCCAGTTCTTGCAAGACACTGAGTGCGTCCCGCGGAATCTTGCCACGCACATAGGAATCTGCCAACAGGTAGAGCGAGTAATCACTAAGCTGCTTCAGTCCTGCCGGAGATGGATTTTGCATCCCGAGCGCCAACCGTTCCAGTCCCAGATAATCCTCGTCTTCACGCAACCTAGAAGCTAGTTCTTCGCGGACCGTTTGACTGCCGTCGAGGGCTCCAAACTGTCGATACAAGCGTCGCAATGTATTCGTCGACCCATTCACCCTTGGATCATCGATTAACAGATTTCGAATCTCGGCTAATTGCTCGGTGTTTGCTTGTTGTCCGACGTCCGCTGCTCGTGCGGCGATCCAAGCATCGATCGAACAATGCCGTGCCGAATCATTGATCACACGATCGGCAGCCGATTCCAACAAAGCGTCGTCGATGACGAGACCTGACAAATCGAGCAGCAGTTTGGTGGCCTTCACCAGCTCACCGGAACCTAGCGCTGCTCGAATTCGCAGTGATAATAGCTCAACGCGTTGGGCTGGTCGATCAATCAATTCGTCCAAGCTGCGAATCAAGTCAGGATCGTTTTGGTCACTGTCGCGGAGCTTCCCAAGCATCGCGGTGACACTCAATAGTCTTACCTCGTCGTTATCGGCTTGCAGTTCGCGGGCACGTTTCAGGAGTGCTAATGCTTCATCTCGCTCACTTTTTTGAATCAGCAATTCAGCTTTGTGAACCAATGCATCAAAATTGTTGGGGTTCTCCTCGAGCATTCGATTGACGAGCGGTTCCAGCGTTTTTTCACCAAAAGCGACCGATAGTGACGTTGCTGCTTGACTGATGATTTCGCCATCGACGGCAATCAAGTTCCCCAACGGAAATGTCGTCCTGCGTCGATCGATCACGGATCCATCTTTGAGTGAGATTCGAATCACTTGGTTTGTGGTGGTCGGCAGCAGGTATTCGTCCGCAGCGAACATGCCCCGCCCCGATATCAATTGGCCTGCCGGCAGCATGTCACGGTCGGTTGTCCAAATCATCTCCCCTTTCATGTCGTAACCGCGGACTTGATTCGAGCCAACGACGAAAAAATGGTTGTTCCGAATTCCTGCCAAGTAACGCATGTAGCCGCGGGCTTTTCGCGAAAACAGGCTTTCGCCAGTTAGCAAGTTGAATCCGTAAAGACGGTCCGATTCGATCGGGGTCAACAAGACGTTTTGTTGATCTGCGATTGCAACGCCGAGCGACCACCGCTGCATCAACTGATTCGGGTCGAGGTTGCGTCCGCGGTTTGTCATGGATCGAGACATTTCGGAGCTGCGATCATAATTCACGCCCCACCGCAGCGTGCGGTCCGCAAGATCGATGGCGACGGTCGCACCGGCGCCGGTCGGACAAATCAAGAGTCCCTCATAGTAGGTCGGCATCGCGCCGGCAACGCGACGAATTGGGTCTGCATCGATTCCACCCGATTCGACAGCAACAAGTTGTTGCCGCCAAATTTCTTCACCAGATCGTGATTCGAGGCAACACAAATTAATATCGCCAGCGATCTCTGCCATCACGTAGAGACGGCCATCTAAGGGCAGCGGAGGACCGAGAAAAAACGCATCGGAGAGAGACGAAACTTCGTCGGAATCTGATCCCAACGACCACCGCAGCTTGCCCTCGGTTTCCAGCTCCAGCGCGATTAGTGAATTCTTGCCTGTATCTGCCGGTCGGGTGCCACGAATATTCAACCCACCGAAATAAGCTATTTCGACTTCTCGCAAACCGTCTAGCAGATAAACACGCTCGTCGTCTGCCGTTATTTGGCCATACGGAATGTCGTTCCAGACTCGCTGAGTTAGCAGATTACTAGAGTCGGAATCGCCGGGATTAATGTCGAGCGAAGACTCATCGTCATCGAACATCTCGTTGGATGACTGCCACGGGTAAGTCCATACACGTTTTCCCGTTCGATAATCGACACCCACCAGACGTTCTGTCGTACGCATCAATAACTGATCGCCGACACGAAGTGGGACCCAACTTGGGGGTGGAAGTTTTCCGCTTGTCGTTAACTCCTCCAATGAGCCACGCACCGCTCGCTGCTGCCGTGGGCTAGCAGTGGTATCGAGCATCCAACGAAGATTCGAGAGTGGCATTTGTCCCGAATTGGACCCGTTGCGATTTGGTTTTGCACCAATAACAGGGTAACGGCGAATTTGCCCTCCTGGTTCACTGCCTTTCACGCTGAAATGCTCTTCAAGCCATGCTGATATTTCTTCTTTGCTGAGAGTGACCGATTGCCCATCGACGGTCACTTCGCCGTTCCCCAAATTCTCTGGTTCTGGGATCTCCCGGTCGGCAGCATAGCAGGCTGCCGCATGCATCAGCAAAACGGAGCGACCGAGGTGCTTCACGCCACGGGCATTTCGCACCACGTCATCTAACAACAGGGATGCCGCGAGTGCATGGCCCTGATACATCTCACGCTGTGCGAGCAGCAAGGATGCTTCGAATCCCGCGAGTGTATGAAAGTATTTTCGCCGTACATCACGAACTTGGTGCCAATCGCGTTTCTTGGCCGCTTCTGTCAAACTCTTACGCGCCAGCGGTCCATACCGCAACTCGTAGGTTTCCAGAGCGGCAGCTGGGAGAACGCCGACCATATCGCGAGCTTTTCTTAGTAAGCTGCCGCGGACTGGCTTTCCGGTCGGTCGGGAATCATCGACTTCTAAAAAGAAATCTTGGCCGAACAAATCACTATCAATCTCGTCGCCCAATTCACCCGAAAGTAAATCACCTAAACGAACGACTGCGTCACTATCGCGATCGTCGTCCAAGGCTCGCTCAGCCTCACGAATTTGCTGTTGGATCCCTCGAGGCGCTTCAATGAACCGGGCCGCCTGGTTGCCTTGCGTGGTACGCAGAAAACCTTGGCCGCTCGCAAGTGGCCCGTTCCATGCTGAACCGAATATCGTCGCGGTCACAAGTCCGACGGCGGTCAATCTATGCATACTCACGTTCAAACCTGTTCATCGGGTGAAAGATGATCTGCTCGTTATTGTATCGTAGGTAACATCGAATACACGCCGCCCAGTGCTTGTTTCTGCATTTTGCTGGGCACTCAGCGACCTCGTCAAACGGCATTGGTCCGACGCCGGTTTTCGGCGATTTGAGGAACGTAACCCTTCGAAGCGACACGATGATATTCACCGCCGTTTGAACGCCGCCCCTGCATGACCCCGCCTCTGCGTCTCGGGACCCCGCCTATCGGGCAATTCGATCTCCCTAAAGATCCTCCGAAGCAACGATCGTAGGGCCAATTATCCTTGATGTTCGCTACGAATCGGAACCACTGCCGGTTCCATACCCTGATCGGATTCGAGCGGTAGACCAAGCGAAAGTAATTGGATTGTCGATGGAGCCACCCGTGGTGGGTAGCGAAATATCAAGCGACTGCCTGGCAAATGAGTTCAAACACCTCGTCAGGATCCTTACTACCGTCGACTGATTTGACCAAGTCCTGCCGTTGGTAATAGTCGAGAACGGGTGCCGTCTGAGTCCTGAAGATTTCTAAGCGGGCGGCAATCGTTTCGTCGGTGTCATCCGCGCGATTCTCCTGCGCGGCACGCCGCAGCAGTCGGGCGATTAGTTCTTCGCCCGGTACCGTCAGGTTCAACACAACGTCAAGCTTCCAGGCATTCTCGACCAAGAAGTGATCCAGCTTTTCTGCTTGATTGACCGTTCGCGGAAAGCCATCGAGTAAACAGCCCTTTGAGCAATCGGCTTCGCTCAGCCGTTGCGTTACGATCGGAAGGACCAGATAGTCGGGAGCAAGCCGACCGTGATCGATGTAGCTGGTGACAATCTTTCCCAGCGGAGAGTTTCGCTCGGTCCCGCGAAGCATCTCACCTGTAGAAAGGTGTGGGATGCCTAAACGTTCCGTCAAGCGACCGCACTGCGTTCCCTTGCCAGCACCAGGTGGTCCGATGAAGACGATTCGCATGGTCCGTTCTCAGTTGTCGGTGTGGATCACCAACCATTGGTTGGAGCTGATCACAAACAACCAGCGACTCTTTTAGACCACTGGGGAAACGCCACCACCGGCACCTTCCAACAAACCGCGGTAGTTTCGCATCACCAAGTGGCTGTCGATCTTTTGCACCAAGTCGAAAGCGACACTCACCGCGATCAGCAAACCGGTCCCGCCGTAGAAACCGGCGATGGAATACGGAACACCTAGCGAGCCATAAACAATTGTTGGGACGATGGCAACAATCGAGAGGAAGGCGGCACCAACGTAGGTGATTCGCACCATTACCTTCTCCAGGTAGTCGGTGGTTCGTTTTCCAGGCCGATAACCAGGAATGAAGGTACCGCTGTCACGCAGGTTGTCCGACATCTCTTTAGGATTGAACGTAATCGCCGTCCAGAAATAACAGAAGAAAAAGATCAGGACCACGTATAGAAGGTTGAATACAAACGATGCCTGGTCATTCAACATCAAGCCGAGATAATTCAACGGGTTGAAAAAGATACTCTCACTACCAGCAAAGCCTGCTAAACCCGCCAGCAACATGCCCGGGATCATCAACAGGCTGCTCGCGAAAATGATTGGCATCACGCCAGCTTGGTTTATCCGTAATGGAAGGAACTGCCGCGTTCCGCCGTAGACTCGTCGACCACGAGTGAACTTGGCCGACTGCGTGGGAATTTTCCGTTGACCCAGCGTGATAAACACAACCCCGAATACGACGCCGACAAACAGCACAATTAATAAGACCAATGTTTCAATTCCGATTTGGCCTCTGGCTAGCCCGGTGAGTTCTGTCTTCATATTGCGGACGAGCTCGTACAGCGCCTTGGGCATCTGAGCAAGAATACCCGCCATGATCAGCAAGCTGATTCCGTTCCCGAGTCCGTGCTCATCGATCTGTTCTCCGAGCCACATCAAGAAAACCGTACCAGTGGTCATCACAAGCACCGCGACGATCTGCCAGCCGAAATAGAGCCCAGTCCCGTCGGCGTTGAGGAAGTTGGCGTTGATGTTGCCGTATCCGCCAGGGCCTCCAGACATCAACATGAACTTTAAGTACATGTAGCTCTGAACGAGACAAATCGCGACCGTCAGGTAACGGGTGTATTCGTTAAGTTTCTTCCGCCCGGCCTCGCCCTCTTTCTTCAACTCCTCGAGCGGCTTGTAGACGCTACCGAGCAGTTGGAAGATGATCGATGCCGAAATGTATGGCATGATCCCCAGCCCGAAAATCGTGGCCTGTCGCAAATCACTCGCAGCAAACACCGTCAAACGTTCAAAAAACTCTGAGGCGGCGCCACCGGTTTCATCGAGGTTGGTCGCGACCATCGGCAACGGAATATGGAATCCGATGCGATAAATGGCCAACAAACCGATCGTCAACAGAATCTTGTTGCGAAGTTCGGGGATCGTAAAAAAAATGATCCGCAGCTTTTCCAACATGCGTCAGTCCGTGTTTGGTTCATGCCGTGGCGGGAGATTTCAGCTGGAATGCCGCTAATGAATTCCGCAAGCCGAAGCACGGGTGGATGGTTTATTCAGAGCGCAGTGTACCGATTGGGTGAGCTAGGGGCGAGAGGAATGATCGGCTTTCCACGCCAGATCGCCCTACCTGCGGTATGGCGGGTTCGGTAAGCCGTCATTCCAGTCATTTTGCGGTTTTCAAGGCCGCAACGCGTTCTTGAGGGGTTCGCTTGGAGACAAGCTTGACGATTGTCCCGCCAGCGGATGTGATTTTCTCTTCCGCTGCCTTGCTAAAACGATGGGCCGATACCGTGAGTTTCTTCGTCAACTCGCCGTCACCGAGTATCTTCACCTCATCGAACGTTCCTTTGGCGAGGTCTTTAGCCGCGAGTGCTTCAAGTGTTACCTCGGCACCATCTTCAAAGGCATCATTCAAGCGGCTGATGTTCACCGCAAAAACAGTCACCGCCCAGCGGTTGTTGAATCCACGCTTGGGAACCCGGCGGAACATTGGCATCGCTCCACCCTGGAAGGTGGGCTTGCGGCTGTAACCGCTTCGACTTTTGTGGCCTTTATGCCCACGTCCAGACGTTTTGCCGTGACCGCTACCAGGTCCACGTCCAACACGTTTCCGCTTTCGTTTCTTTAAAATGCCTTGATGGACATCGTTAAGGTTCATGGTCAAACCTGTGTTTTATTTTTTTGGTGAATCGATTATTTGACGCACAGCTCATCGGGCTCCAGGCCACGCAAAGCTGCGACCTGTTCGACTGTCCGCAACTTGGAAAGTGCGTCCATCGTGGCTTTGACCAACGTCACGGGGTTATTGGTCCCGTAGGATTTCGTCAAAATATCGTGAATCCCGGTCGCTTCACAAACGTTACGTACCGCTTGACCCGCGATGATACCGGTACCTGCCCCAGCCGGGATCAAGAGCACCTTGCCGGCACCGAAGCGTCCCCAAACTTGGTGAGGGATCGAGCCATCAACGAGTGGTACGTCGATCATGCTCCGGGAAGCTTGCTTGGTGGCTTTCTGAACGCTAGGTGGCACCTCATTGGCTTTCCCATAGCCCCAGCCGACTTTTCCCTTGCCGTCACCAACGACGACCATCGCAGCAAAGCTGAACCGTCGACCCCCTTTGACCACAGCAGCACATCGCTTGATTTTCACGACGCGATCTAGCAGGCCATCGCCTGGACCATCCGACTCGTTACTTCGTTGTTTACGGTTTGAATTGCTAATCGTTCCGTCCTCGTTTTGAGGTTTTCATCATGGAATTCAATTTCGATCGGCGTTGACCAAAACCGGTGTGCCAAATCGGGTCAGTGTGTGGTTAAAAACTAAGGCCAGCTTCGCGAGCTGCATCGGCAAAAGCCTTGACGCGGCCATGGTATTTGGCGTGCCCTCGGTCCAATCGAACCGTCTTGATACCTGCAGCAGTCGCTTTCTCACCGATTATTTTGCCGATGACGGCGGCGGCGTCACAGTTGCCGCCTTGCGTTAGCTCACTGCGAACCGCTTTGTCCCGGGTGCTGGCGCTGGCCAAGGTCTTGCCCGTTAGATCGTCGATCACTTGGCAACCAAAATGCTTCAGCGAACGCTGTACTGAGAGCCGCGGTTGTTCGGCCGTGCCACGCAAGCGGTTGCGAACGTGGTTACGACGACGCAGTCGTCTCTTTTGCAGTTTCTTGTTCTTGTCCATCGTTTACCGCTCGATTGCGACCTTCGCTCGATTGTCCTTGTCGGCGTGCTCTGCCTTTGTTTCGACCGCTAGGCTAGCAACAAGGATTCTCTATTTGGAATTATTTGGTTGGTTGTTTCAATTACTTGGTAGCCGACTTGCCCGGCTTGATCTTGACTTGTTCGCCCTGATATCGAACCCCTTTGCCCTTATAAGGTTCAGGTTTTCGGAGGGCCCGTACTTCCGCGGCAAACTGTCCTACCTTCTGTTTGTCACATCCCTGGACCACCACGTGGGTTTGGTCGGGGCAGGTGACGTTCAGTTCTTTCGGGATTTTCTTGTGGAGTTCGTTGGCGAACCCGACTCGCAGTTGTAAGACGTCTCCCTGGATGGCGGCGAGATAACCAACACCGACGATTTCCAGGCGTTTCTCGTAACCCTTGGTGACGCCCTCAACCATATTCGCGATTAAAGCACGGGTGAGCCCGTGGAATTCTCGCGAAGCGCGTTCTTCGTCGCTTCTGCTGATGACCAGTGTTTTGTTATCGTCGTCTACAGCCACTTTGACTTCGGGACGGTGCTCGTAGCTGAGCTTCCCTTTGGGCCCTTCAATTTCGATAGTGCGACCGCTTATCGCGACTTTCGCACCGTCGGCGATCGGGACTGGCTTGTTTCCAATACGGCTCATGGCGGTAACTGTTATTAGGCTTGGCTGCTGTGGGCAGGATTTTGCTGTTTAGATATCGTGGACGCGCTATGCGACCTCACACAAAACTTCGCCGCCGACGTTATCCCGGCGTGCTTCACGGTCGCTGATCACGCCGCGACTGCTACTGATGATGCTGATTCCCAGACCACCGAGCACAGGTTTTAATTCTTTGCCGCGGGTGTAAAGCCGGCGACCCGGCTTACTAATCCGCTTAATGGTTTGAATGACACGTTCCCCGTTGGGCCCGTATTTCAATTCCAACCGCAAGGTGGCAGTCGGGTTCTCTTCATCCACCTCTTTCCAATCCCAAATAAAGCCCTCGCGCTTTAGCACGTCGGCGATACCGCGTTTGAATCGACTTGTGGGAATGTCGACAAATGGCTTTTCCACACGAACCGCATTACGGATACGAGTGAGCATGTCGGCAACTGGGTCGGTCATCATAATGTTGTCAGCTCCCCTACTCTTTCAATCACCAACTAGCCTTGCGCACACCCGGAATTAATCCGAGGTTTGCATTTTCACGGAAACAGATTCGGCACAAGCCGAACTTTCGATAAACAGCGCGAGGGCGACCGCAAAACTTACAGCGGTTCTCCTTTCGGCTGCTAAACTTTGGCGTCCGATTCGCTTTGGCGATTTTCGATTTACTTGCCACGGGGTGACTTTCAGTTACTAGTAAAAAAGGGAATGGTTTAAGCAGCGTCAGTTTTCTTTTGCGGCTGCTTGAATGGCATTCCGAACAGTTCCAACAGATCTCGTGCCTCATCATCAGTGGTGGCCGAAGTCACCAATGTAATGTTCATTCCTTGCGGCCGAGTAAACTTATCCGGATTCAATTCCGGAAAGACTAATTGTTCAGTGAGCCCCATCGTGTAGTTACCGCGACCATCGAATGCTTTGCGGCTGATTCCGCGAAAGTCACGAACACGCGGTAATACGATCGCTACCAAGCGGTCCAAGAACTCGTACATTCTTTGGCGGCGTAGCGTGACCATACACCCAATCGGCATGCCTTCACGAAGGCGGAAGTTTGCGATTGATTTTCGAGCCGTGGTCAGGACCGGTTTTTGTCCAGAAATCTCCGTCATTGCATCGACGGCCAAGTCCAAGATTTTCTTATCCCCGATTGCGCTTCCTACACCCATATTCAGGGTGATTTTCTCCACTCGCGGAATCTGATGTGGATTCGTGTATCCTCGCTTCTCAGCGAGAGTACTACGAATCGAATCTTCGTATTGCGCTTGTAGTCTTGGTTTCTCGGACATGGGACGCTGTAAGGTTTGTATTATTGTTCAGTTAAATGTATTCAATCGGAATCGTTTCGGTGGTGCACTTGATTGGCAGCAGAGCCAGGTATCGAAACATCTTCCTATTTTTTGGCGTGTTGGCCTCTCGCTGGAGCGATCACGCCGAGGCTATTGCCCGTCTTTTTCGCGTACCGCTCCTTGCTTCCGTCATCGAGGAAGCGGACGCCGACTCGAGTACGTTCCTTTGTGGTGGGGTCAATCAGCATCAGGTTGCTGGCATCGACCGGCATTTCCTTTTGCAATCGCCCGCCTTGCGGATTCTTCTGACTGCGTCGGACATGCTTCCACACCTGTGCGACACCCTCGACCACAACCTTATTCTTTTTGCGATCAATTTTCAGAACCTTCCCCCGGGCATTTTTATCTGATCCGGCGATCACTTCGACTTCGTCACCGATTCGAAAATACATAGCTTTGGCAGTTTGGTTGAATGGTTTGTTGGAATGAATTCATCCTGTCTCACTTCGTCAGGCAAACCTGAGCGAGGCGATGGTCAGAACTCATACGACTTCGTTCGCCAGGCTGACGATCTTCATGAAACTCCGTTCACGTAACTCGCGCGCAACGGCCCCAAAAATTCGTGTCCCTCGCGGCGTTTTGTCTTTGTCAATCAAAACGACAGCGTTGCTATCGAACTTGATGTAACTTCCGTCGGGACGACGGGTGGGTTGTTTCGTTCGCACGATCACAGCACGAACGATTGATTTCTTCTTGATATCGCTGCCAGGAATCACACTCTTGACACTGCAAACGATCACATCGCCGACTCCGGCAAAGCGACGACGGCTACCGCCGAGCACTTTGATGCACATGACTTGACGTGCACCCGTGTTATCGGCGACGTCGAGTCGAGTTTCTTGTTGGATCATGACTGGTTACTAATTGAATACTGAGGGCTGCGTTGAGCAGATCTACTGGTCACTTTCGGTCGGTTGGCTGTCCGTTTGGTCGTCGGTGCTACCTGCTTCGATTGCCTCAGCTTCGGCTTGTTCGGCGACTTTACGAGCGGCACGCAGAGCGGCCAAATCGACGTCGGTACTTTTCTCTAGCACGCGAACCAAACGCCATCGTTTTAGCTTGCTCAGCGGCGGGCTCTCGATGATCTCGACCCGATCACCGGTGCCCGATTCATTTTCTTCATCGTGAGCATAGCAAACGGAACGTTGGCGAATGTACTTCTTGTACTTCGGATGCTTGACCAGTCGGTTGATTTCGACGCGACGAGTCTTGCTCATCTTGTCGCTGGTCACGATTCCGGAAACGAGGCGTTTCGGCATGGAGTCAGGTCCGAGTCAGTTGATTGGGGTTCTGTGTATTGGTTTACGCTTTTTCAGCCGCTTTAATTCGCTCCGTTTGGATCGTTTTAATCCGAGCGATGAGGCGGCGGTTTTTTCGCATTTCGGTGGGCGTGTTGAGCCGCTCCGACTGCGATTGGAATCGCAGCAGGAACAATGACTGGGCCGCCTCATTGGCAGTTGCCTGCAGTTGCTCATCGCTCATTTCGCGAAGTTCGGTATTGGTGGTCATCGTGATTGTCTGTCAGATCGTAATGAATGGGATCGTGCACAACTGCCCGCTTAAGCTGGCCGTCGTTCCACAAAACGAACCTTTACCGGCAGTTTGCTCGCCAAACGTGCGAAACAAACCTTGGCTTGTTGTTCAGTCACACCACCGAGTTCGTAGAGGATCGTGCCTGGCTTGACGACCGCAGCCCAGAAGTCAGGCTCGCCTTTTCCTTTCCCCATCCGGGTTTCCAACGGTGTGCTGGAAACACTCTTGTCTGGGAAAATTCGAATGTAGAGCTTGCCTTCGCCGCGAACGTATTGCTGGGCTGCGATACGGCCGGCTTCGATCGTCGTGGCTTTGACCCAACCGGGCTCTAGGGATTGAATCCCGTAGTCACCAAAGACGACCGTGTTGCCGCGTGTCGCTTTACCTTTTATACGACCTCTTTGGCTTTTTCGATGCTTGACCCGCTTGGGCATCAGCGCCATCGGTGTCGTCTCCGTATGTACCTTGGTTAATCCACACCTGAATCCCGATGTGCCCCTGTGGCGTCATCGCTTCGGTGAATCCGTAATCAATTTTTGCTTGCAGAGTGCTTAGTGGGATCGAGCCCGCAATCTGCTTCTCACGGCGGGCCATTTCAGCCCCGCCTAAACGTCCCGCCATCTGGATTTTGATGCCCTTCGCACCAGCGTCCATTGTTGTTTCCAGCGATCGCTTCATCGTTCGACGAAAACTGGATCGTTTAGCAAGTTGTTGTGCGATATCTTGTGCGACCAGTTGAGCTTGCAATTCTGGTCGTCCAACCTCTTCAACTTTCAAGTTGATTCGGCGACCGATCAAGTTTTGCAACTCGGCCTGCAGGATTTCGATCTCTTGCCCTTTCTTGCCGATGATCAAACCAGGTCGGGCAACGAACATCATGACGCGAACTTCATCGCGTGTGCGTTCGATCTCGATCCGGTCAATTCCGGCACTCTTGTATTGTGTTTTCTTGGGATGCTTAAGGATGAAGTTTCGCAATTTGCGATCCTCAAGCAGCAAATCGGCAAAGTCTTGTTTAGACGCGTACCAACGGCTGCACCACCCACGAGTGACACCGGTTCGAAAGGCAATAGGGTTGACTTTTTGACCCATCAGGGACTCATCGAATTTCGTGAAATCGGGAAGGAAACTCTGCTCACACTTCGTCAATTGGCGTCAATGCGACGCGAATATGACAACTTCGTTTTTTGATCGGAAAGGCACTGCCTCGCGCCCGCGGGCGGATCCGCTTGAACATTGGACCGCCATCAACGCAAACCTCGGTCACCACCAATTCCTCGATTCGGTGGCTGCGACCATTGTTTTGTTCGGTGTCTTGAGCGTTACCAACGGCGCTCTTGATGACCTTTTCCAGCATCCGAGCACCACGTTGGGGCTGATACTTCAGCGTATCCAACGCTTCGTCGGCGTACATGCCGCGAACAATGTCCGCCAAGGGGCGAACCTTTTGAGCACTCATTCGTGCGTTCTTGTGTCGTGCGTTAAATACTGCCATCAAATTGTCTCTGCAGATGCATGT
>JAYZAR010000175.1:0-9648 GCA_036339635.1 Planctomycetota bacterium
ATTGCGAGAAGCTCTTTGACGATCAAAAAAATCCACACAACACGAATTTGGTTTCGCCAGTCGACAAGCTGTAGTGTCTTTCGAGCGTGATTTTTTCGCGTTTGCCAGCGATTGGACCACAAGGCTTGACGATATCTACTCGCTTGATTTTTCGGACGCCCAGCGTTTTGGTGATCGCCATAGCGTGACCGCCTCGATCATCCAAATTCGTCCCGATCACGAAATCCTGTACGTCTATCTTTCGGTCAGAAACTCGGATTTTTCCAACAACGGGATTACCCCGGAAACAACCTCGCTCGACTGCCCTTCGGTCAGTGCCGGGCTAAGCTGTTTCTTCCAGACATCGCTGCCCTAAGTGCCCCTATTCGCCTTGGGCATTGACCTAGAATCCGTGAATACAGACGGTAGTGATTTTCGCTACCGCGGTTTGACCACCTACGTTGAGTGGACACTGCAGTGAAGAGACTCATTGCAACTGTTCCCGAGTATCGGTACGGGTTATCGTAACTATTATGCTTTCACCGGATTGATACCACGCCATTAATGGCCTTGGTGGATTCAGGCAAAGCTATGCTGGCAAGCGATGGACCACATGGCAGTCTCATCGGTCGCCGGTCACGACCGCTTCGCCTCGGAGAATGCCGAGTTTGATGCTGAGCGAACCCAGGGAGGAATGCTCATCACCGTAACCTATTGATTCGCATGCGTTTTAAATGCAGGCTAAGAACCGCCGCTATGCAAATGAGACGCGGGAAAAAGAATGACGTTAGCGACAAAAAAGCAGCGAAAAGGACGGTTTTAAAAAAGACAGGGTCACCAACCGTGACTTCCCTTTGTCGCCATTCCATTGAATCAGATCACTGCATCTGCTTGGTAACGCAGCCAAACACTCTTTTTAAGACAAACAGACCAGCCAAAGCTATTTATTCGAGGAGTTCGAAGACGATGTCAATATTTGAAACCAACCAAGACGCGGCAGAATTCCTCGGATGGTGTACGATTTTTAATATTGTGCTGATGACATTTTCGATGGTCATTTTGATTACGATGCGAGATCGAATCGCGGCGATCCACGGACGACTTTTTGATCTCGAACCGCTCCACTTGAAAGGAGCATATTTTCGATATCTGGCGAATTACAAATTGCTGACTTTGGTTTTTAACGCGATTCCGTACGTCGCGCTCAAACTATGCGGCTAAAACCATCGCTAGTGATTGCGACGTTGCGTTTCTCGCCGAGTTCGCCTTCCCGCATGCCACAATTAACACCGCCGGCCATGCGAGGGTCAGTCAACCAACTGACCACCCGGGCTGTCCGATTCGATTGAACTTAGGGAGCGAGTTCTGCCTTCTACCTGACATCGGCCAACTAGCTCACTTCGACCGGGAGCTTGTACCAGGAGTTTTGCAGATACCCCTTGGAGTTCCAAGGAACACGATAAGGCATGAAGCCTCCAGAGGTGTCGAGCGCCCGCACCATCAAGCGTTTCGTATTGCTGGTCACCTTCACCTTGGCATTCCATAATCGCCAGCAGAAATCACTCTCTTCTCCGACCAGATTGGCCTTGGACCAAGTTTTTCCTTGATTCGCAGAAACAAGTACTTTATCAACCGTCGAACCGGCCCGTCCGGTTGGCAGGACATAGCCGGTTAAATCAATCTCACCGGTCGTGAGCTTGCTGTTGGCCTGCGGCGTGCAGATTGCGGCGTTGATCGGGAACCGATAGATCGGCCCTGACTCCGCCCATTCGATAGGATCCGAATTCTTCACCAACTTGTAGGCTGTAGCGACGTAGTGATTGGGCGACGGGCGATCGCTGACCACAATTTTCCCAAGCCATTTGACGCTTCGGGCGCCGATGTAACCAGGGACCAAAGTCCGCAACGGGAAACCATGATCGGGTGTCAGCCGAGCCCCATTCATTGTGTGCGCCAAGAGTGGAGCGCCGGGGCCCGATTCAATCATTGCTTTGGAGATTGGGATCGAACCTCCGAAGGGAATGATTCCTCCCCCCTTCTCTATTTTGTCAAGGCCTTCAAACCAAATGTGCTTTGCTTCCGGCAAAACCTCTGCTTCCTTCAAAACATCAGCAATTGCAATTCCTTTCCAAGTAGCATTCCCAATCGCTCCTGATTGCCACTGAACCCCGCTCACCTTGCCCTCCGCGTTGTACTCAGCGCGGCGATTCCCAGCGCAGGTCAAGGTTGCCACGGTCGATCGATTCTTAAACCTTGCGAGATTCTTAAGCGACAAGGAAGACGGCCGCCGAACCATACCTTCAATCTTGAGTTGATAATCGTCCGGATTGATCACTGGGTTCGGTGCGTGACTGCGCACGTAGAAATGCTTCAGCGGCGTAATCCATGACTGAACGAGGTTGGCAAGCTCGGGCTCTCCGTTGTTTGGACTCGTCGTGTGGTAGATCAGTTGCTTGTCATTTTCGGCGGCCGTTGAGGCCTGAGGTGCAAACATTCCACCCGCAACAAAAACGCCACCGCTGGCAAATAGCATCTCTCTTCGTGTAATCATTGATTCTGCGTCCGACTTAGAATGCGTGCCGGGAGGGGGGTCTTCCGCTGGAGTAGATTGAAGGGGGGTATTGGAGAAAATTCGATCGGCTGAATCATCAGGTGTGGTCGTCGAACTGATCCCCAGCAATCTGGGCAAACTTCACCGAATTAAAAAACCGCAACTGTCGATAAGGCGGCGTGGCGAAAGCAACCCCGTTGAAGCGACATTGCGTTCGCGTTCTCGTTGAACGCCGTCTGAATGGTTCATCGGCGAAACGGTGTGGTTTGTCAATTCCGAGATTCAATTCGCACATTGTATTTGAAGAATCGTTCGCGATTTCGCTTCGAACTTAACAAAGTTACACCACATTTTCATGGGTGTTCCGTCCACAGGCTACCCTTCAGTAGACAGGATGTCGCAGAGGAAGTCGAGCAGATCCTCGATTTCGTCTTACCCCTGCAACTATGAGCCGAGATCGCCACCCTCCGACAGTTCCAACAAAATCGGCTCAGATTTAGCACCGAGTGCATCCCCGATGATTCCATTGATTACATTGTTCGCCAGTCGACGACGAGCCGGCAGTTTACCTCGCGGCTTCATTCGTGACGAGAAGTGACGCTGACCAAAGGAGAGTGCGATTATGTTTCAAACGCGAAAGATTTTGTCTGCGGCTTTTTTGGCGATGAGTTTGGTCGCCACCTCCGTCGGCGCGGCAGATCGCCCCAACATCGTCTTGGTCTTTATCGACGACATGGGCTGGGGTGACTTCTCATGCTTTGGCAACGAGGCAGCAGATACACCGAATATTGATCGGTTGGCCGCCGAGGGAATCCGGTTCGAGCAGTTTTACGTAAATTCTCCGATCTGCTCCCCATCGCGAACAGCGATCTCCACGGGGCAATACCCGCAACGTTGGCAAATTACCTCCTATCTCAGTAATCGAGATCACAATCAACGCCGCGGAATGGCCCAATGGCTCGACCCCAAAGCACCAATGCTGGCGAGATCATTGCAACGAGCGGGATACGCAACGGGCCATTTTGGCAAATGGCACATGGGTGGACAACGCAACGTCGATGATGCTCCACCGATTACCGACTATGGGTTCGATCAATCGCTGACGAATTTCGAAGGCATGGGGCCGAAGTTGTTACCTTTGACTTTGAAACCGGGGCAGAAAACGCCGGGCAAGATTTGGGCAGATGCAGAAAGATTGGGAGACGGTTATCGCTGGATGTTAAGATCGAAAATCACCGGCGGATTCATCGACGAAGCGATTCCATTTGTCGCTGAGGCAAACCAGGAAGGAAAGCCTTTCTATATCAATCTTTGGCCCGATGATGTACACGGACCATTCTGGCCGCCGGTCGATAAATGGGCGGATGGGAAACGAGGGCTCTATCACTCAGTGCTCCAGGAGATGGATGCCCAATTTGCAAAGTTGTTTGACTACATTCGTGCAGATCCGAAGTTGCGCGATAATACGTTAGTACTGATTTGCGGTGATAATGGTCCTGAAAAAGGAGCGGGTTCGGCGGGTCCGTTCCGAGGCTTCAAAACAAATTTGTATGAAGGCGGAATTCGCTCGTCACTGATTGCCTGGGGGCCGGGGGTATTGAAGAAAACAAACCACCTCGACACTGATTCTGTCTTCTCAGCAATTGACCTCGTCCCAACGTTACTCGACCTGACATCAACGCCCCATCCTGAGGGCGTCAAATTCGACGGCGAGTCCTTGGTGTCGACGTTACTCGGGGTGCCGCCGATGAGCGGCGATGGTGGCTCACGTTCGAATCCCATTCTGTTTCGTCGACCACCTGATCGCGATTCGTTTTACGGTGTCAAAGATCTTCCCGATCTCGCCATTCGCGACGGTGATTGGAAACTGTTGTGCGAGTACGATGGCACCCAACCCGAACTTTACGATTTGTCCAAGGATCGTGGTGAAACGAACAATTTGGCACGTCAGTTTCCCGATCAAGTTAGCCGTTTGACGAAAGCGTTGCTGAAGTGGCACAGTACGTTACCGCCCGATAACGGGGCGACCTACGTCGAGCAGAAACGCCGCTAAATCATCAGTCGTACCACGCAACGGCCTACTGATGCGTTACTCGACTGAGCAGGAAACAACGTCGCTGGAAGGAGTCACGCCAAGGCGGGCTCGTCGCTCCGTTCGGTGTGCCCATTGGTCTCGAACAAGCGGCATCCTAAATCGGTTGGCGAAAGCTGACCTGTGCGCAAAAAAATTACCTAGATGAAAACGGAGATTTGCCGTTCCAGCGATGAATTTCGTGGGGCAAACATGGTCATTGGTCATCAAGAGCTTGTAGGTTTCACCAAGAAGCCTTTACGCAACAAAGGCTCGAGAATGGTCTGCTGAAATGCTGAAATGCTGAACAATGATCCGGTGAGACGATGGGCAATTGCCCGATGAGACGGTGATTACTGGCCCGTTGAGATTGGGCGTGTCGATCGTGAAAAGATCGATACTCCACGCTCTTCGATCGAAATACGTGCGTCGCAAATGCTTGAAAATAGACGAGGTGCGGTGTTTAATGCCCGGCTAAGTTTGCACGCCTCGGGCAAAAGCTCCTGCAAAACGCGACGGAGACGGCACCTCACGCGCACAGGACGACAAATCGTGAGACAACTTGGCATCATCAGGGACTGTTAGTCGAGCATGAATTCGCGAACCCCCTTCAAATGCCTGACCCGCGTTAAAGTAATGATTGGAATCTTGATCGTCGGTTGCGGGTTGAGCTTGTTTGGTCAGGTGATACGAAATGGCTCCAATCCACCCCTGCGTCAACCTGTCGGCAGAGAAGGCGTGCCGAACTGGGAAACACGCCGCGATTTCCCTGCTGAACAATTCACCTTTGTACGTCTACGCTATCGATCCACGCAAAATCATTTCCGAACGCATTGGAGTGGAGATTATCCAGATGCTGATCTCAACCTGTCTTATCGCCTCCAGCAACTGACATCATTAAATGTCTCCCCGAACGGACTCGTCCTCGATATTAACGACGAGAGACTTCTCGACTATCCATTTGCATTCCTGAGCTCACCCGGAAAGATGTACCTGGACACTGACGAGGTTGAAAGTCTGCGAAACTATCTGAGCAATGGCGGATTTCTGATGGTGGATGATTTTTGGGGGAGAGAGTATCTCGAAAACGTGACGGCTGAGCTGTCGAGGGTGCTTCCCGGAGTCACGCCGGTGGACCTGCCGTTGTCCCATCCAATTTTTCACACCGTTTACGATTTGCGAGAAAAGCCGCAAGTGCCGAGTATCAACGCTTGGAGTCAAGGGCTGGATATCGAACCATGGCATGGCGACATGTCGGACCCCGATCCGCATTTTCTCGCTTACCATGACGAGAACGGAAAGATCTTGATTCTGCTATGCCATAACAACGATCTGGCAGACGGTTGGGAACGCGAAGGCGAGAACAAAGCGTACTACGAAAAGTTTTCTGAACGCTGGTCCTACCCGATAGCGATCAATATTGTTGTCTACGCGATGACGCACTAAATGCTGAACCGCCTTAGGACTCGACGTCTCCCAAACCATTGGCCGGGGCATCCGCCCCGCTAATCGGGCAAGATTGCGGGAGCCTCCAGCTGGCCTCACCCGTGCGGCGACTGTCACTAATCGGGCGCGGGCCTTCCTACATGCGCCTGCTATTTCATCGTATTATTCGCGAGCGTTTTTCCGTTGGTTGTCAAAATCTGGAAGTGATGAAATCCGGCGTTCATACCGCTGTAAGTCCAGACAACTTCCTTATCTCGCGTGACTTCGAACAATTTCACGCTATCACCTGTGGCGTGATAACTGGAAATGACCGTATTCCCGTTCGGCAAGCGTTGCGCTCCGCAGGCGTCATCAAACAAATTTTGACCGAGGTCTTCATTGGTTACGCTCCAGACTGTTTCACCATCGGCATTCACTTCGATAATTCGATTTCCATTGGTGCATGCGATTAATGTGTTTCCATTATCAAGTCGGATTGCGGTAAACGGCCAATCCTTTTTCTCCCGTCCACGATCGTCGGTTGGAAAGGCCTTCACGACTTTGCCGGTCTTTGGAATGTATTCCTTGACTGAAAAATCCAACAAATGCGGGGCGATGTAGTTGCCGTTGGGTAACAGGCGTAACATTCGGGTTTGCATATGAAAATTCTTCGTTTGGCACTGCAGCGGCGTCGACCCGACGACTTTGCCACGGCGATCGATCTCCACTGCCCGCGGTTGCGGTCCCAGTTCTGCAAGCAGGTAGTTCCCGTTCGGCAAGACGATGACCGTACTGGTTTCTTTTTGCTGCCCTTGGTACTCGAACACGAACTCCTTCGATTCGCGATCGACCTCCACGATACCACCGTTGGGAAAACGTTCTGTCCCATAAAGGGCTAACAATACATTTCCGTTCGGCAACACCCAACCGTCACTAGCCGGCATGTCGAGTTTCCAGGTCACTTCCTTCTGCTCGTTCACGATCACCACGCCGTTGGCTTTCCCAACACCAATAAAGGAATGGCTGACCGGCGTCTGGGCGGAAACAAAGGAGACAACCAAACCCGTCCAGAATAGCAGGCAAATCATCATTCGGCGCATCAGTAAGGACCTTCATCGATTGTTAAGCAAGAGTCGGTAGGCATGTGAACAGCACGTCGAAACATCATAACGATGTACCATCTGAAATGGGTCACCTGGCTACAGTTTTTGATCTGTTTCAATCTCTGCTAGTTTTGTTCATCGGATGCGAGGTCATATGGATTACCCGGGATGCACTTTGTTCGACCTTTGCTGCCGGGGCAACGAGGGTTTCCTGCCTGAACCGGAAACATCGCACCGCGAAACCTTATGAATCGCCCTGGTCATGAATCGCCCTGGTCATAAATCACCCAGATGATACCTCTGGCAAAGGCTTGAATCGTCGTCCCTGACTGGACGAGCGGACTGGCTCCCCGATCAGGAGCGACTTGGGCCCCACTTATCCACAATTGACAAATCCAACAACTGGGACAATTGAAGGACTGCCTCATTTCATCCGGTCGCTAGAGACACGTGCTGATGATTTTTCGGGTTCTGCCAATTGAATCACTCCATGCGGTGGCTTGATTTTTCAGAGCAGCGAGGCGGCACTCTGATCCGTAGCGTAGATTCGTATTGGGTGTTTGCGCCCCAATACTAGATACTCGCAGATTATCGAGCATTTATGTCTAGCTCCGTTCGTCGCCACAAGCAGCTTGTGGACCCCGATGTCCAGCTCGGAATCCTCCGCAAGATTGCCGTTCATTGGTCAATCTTTTTCGTCTGCAATGCAGTCGCATTGATGATTTGGATTCGATTGTTTGAGCAGCCGGATGCTGGTTGGGGACAGACTTTCGCTGATACGCTCCGCCGCTTCATGCCATTTTTCATCATCACGATGGCGTTGATCCCGGCTTTTGTCTGGGACACTCTCAAATTGACAAACCGTTTCGCTGGGCCGATCCTGCGACTGCGGAACGCTTTGGCCGATGCATCCGAAGGACGTACGGTCAGCCCCCTTCGCTTTCGTAGCAACGATTTCTGGAAAGAGATCGCCGAGGAATTCAATCAAGCGTTGATTCGCAAAGAACAAGTCGAGACGCCGCTTGCCAAATCTGAAACGGACGCCCGAGGCAAAAAGTGAATCGACCAATTTTCACCCAACGCAGAAGCTTGGAAGATCACCCTACCGGCTACATGCAATCACGGTGTAAACGCCCTGCAGTTGCCGCTGTAGAGATGGCAGTCTGCTTGCCCGTCATCATCCTCCTGGTCTTCGGAACGATTGAAGCATCGGGTTTGATTTTTCTGAAGCAGGCACTCAACGTAGCAGCTTACGAAGGGGTTCGTGAAACCATTCGTGTTGGCTCGAGTAATGAAGATGGTGCCGAGATCGCCATGGCGATCCTATCCTCGCGGAAAATCAAAGATGTGCAAATCCGGTTTCCCAATGGTGAGGCTTACCAGGCCAAGCGAGGCGACGAGATTGTGATGGAAGTCAGTATTTGCAAAAACTCGAATCGCAAACTTCTTGGGAACTTGGGAACCAATCAACTCCTGACCACCCGCGTCGTGATGCTGAAAGAATGAAACAGACGATAAAATTTCGACCGAATCCCATCATTCACGACCGGCGCGGAGCGATGCTCGTCCAAATTGCAATCATGATGGTTGGATTTATGTTGGCGATTACATTTTCAATCGACAGCGCGCAAATACAATTGACGCAAACGGAGATGAACACAGCGACCGAGGCCGCAGCCAAGGCGATCGCTGGAACATTGGCAAATACTCAGGATCTTGAACTCGCAATCACCCGCGGCCAACAACTTGCCGCTGCCAATCAGGTGAATGGTAATCCCTTGATCTTGGAGAGGAGTGACGTCCAATTTGGCCGCACCGCCGAATTGGGTAGTGGGCGACTGGGGTTCGAGCCCGCGAAGACCCCATACAACAGTGTTTCTGTGAGAGGAAAACACAGGTCTGAGCCTTCCGGGGGTTCGAGCCCATTGATTTTCAGTAGGATTTTTGGTGGCGTTGTTTTCGCAACCAAATCGCTTGCGACCGCGACTTATGTGGAACGTGATATCGTCTTGGTCATCGATCGAAGTGAAGCGATGTCGGACAAAGACCTCCGAGCAGTGAAGCAGGCGATCGAGACGTTTTCGTCTGTCCTCTCAGCGACTGCTTCGCACGAGAGAGTTGGTTTGGTTTCGTACAACCAGCAAGCATCAGCCGACGTGGAGCTGACCGACCAATTCCCTGAGATCTCCAATGCCATCAATTGTCTCGAAATCGGTGGATCCGCTAACGTCACACAGGGAATGCTGGCCGCACGACGGTTATTGAAGCAAAGTCATCAACGCGCGTGGATCCAACCAATCATGATCGTGATGGCTAACGGAGTGTCCCATACAAGAAACGACCCGATTGCGTTGGCTGCCTCCTTGGGTGCCGAAGGCATTCAAGTCATGACGGTTACCTGCGGTGGCAATACCGATCAGGATGAAATGCAGCGAGTCGCAGAACTCGGAAACGGAAGCCACTTTCATGTCGAGCAGGAGTCCGAACTCGAACATGTTTTTCACAAGCTCGCGAAATCG
>JAYZAR010000176.1:0-10584 GCA_036339635.1 Planctomycetota bacterium
CACCCACCGATGGCATAACCAATACCCAGCAAGGCCAAGCTGACTGAAATGTGCAGTGGCAGGAACAAGTAATCTAGGATTCGCATGCCTCGTTCTTTGTAAAGATCTGGGGCCCAGCGTTTCAGGTACTCAACGCGATCGCCATTGTGGGTGTGGAAAGCGAGCCAGAAAATGTGGCTCCAGATGCCACCATCATTGGGTGTGTGTGGGTCACCTTCTTGATCGCTACAAGCGTGATGTTTGCGATGATCGGCGATCCAGTCGAGCGGTGCGCCTTCACCTGCAAGGGTTCCCACCGTCGCATAGAAGTAGCGAACCCAGTTGTACGTTTTCATGCCGGTGTGGGTGAGCAGTCGGTGGTAACCGAGGCAGATCCCTAAGCTACCGGTCACCCAATGCAACACGAGGGCGACGATCAGGCCGGTCCAGGTGAAGGTAAACGGAGCGGCGAGAACGACCAGGTGAGCAAGCGCGAGCCAGCCAACGGCCCAATAGCTTACGTTATCCCAGCGTTTTCGATCGGCAGTGGTAGGTCCAACATCTTTTTTGGGCTTGTCTCCATTTTCGTCAGACGCAGGGCGTAGAGAGGAACTGGGACGGGCTTTCGGAGGAGTGACGACAACGGCAGACATGGGGTCTCCAGGCAATTGGTAACGGTCATTGGCCTCCCGAGCCAACGAATGACGTAAGGAGTGTAACGAGAAACCCGCAATTCGTTGTCACCAACAATCGCCACCTATGTAACAGGCCTGTAAAAGTCTGCTGAGATCCCGATTTTGCGGTGCCGGCGGGGTTTTTCGGACCGCTGGCAAGGCTTGGTGTGCGGAAAAACCGCATTCTGAAGCGGAGGACGGCTTGGTTGGCAGGAATCCGCGGTTGGCGATGCACCAGGCAAGCTCACTGCTGAGCATTACATCACTGCTGAGCATCACTGCTGAGCCATGCTGTGCGCCCTGGCCATCGCGTCTTCGGCTTTCGTGATGTACTGCTGATCTTGAGTTCCCGCCCAAGCACGCTGGTAGGTGACGCTCAGAGCGGTGAAATTGAACGAATCACTCGGCTCCAGCTCACACGCTTTTTCAGCGTGTTGAATTGCCAAATCGTGTTGACCGGTTTTGGTGTAAACGCGCGCCAGTGCGAGATGCGCCAGCACAAAACCTGGGTCGACCTGGACAATCTCATTTAGACCTAAGATTGCTGGCTCAAATTTTTCCTCGTCGATTAATTTCTCGACGTCGTTGTATTGGGCGTGAAGGTCGCTCATGGTTTCGTGTGGTGCAGAGTGGGAAATCGTTCGGGTGATAAATCGCAGCGATTAATCGTTCAATGCTGCCTGTGCGGCTGCAAGTCGAGCGATTGGAACGCGGAATGGGCTGCAGCTGACGTAGTCCAATCCAACACGATGGCAGAAATCGATGGACGACGGATCGCCACCATGTTCACCGCAGATACCAACCTTAAGTTTATTTTTGGTACTACGGCCTTTCTTGACCCCCATGTCAACCAATTGGCCGACACCGGTTTGGTCTAGCGACTGGAACGGGTCGACGGGCAAGATGTCTTGCTGGAGGTAATCTGGCAGGAAAGTATTTACGTCGTCACGACTATAGCCAAACGTCATCTGGGTCAGGTCATTGGTGCCGAAACTGAAGAAGTCGGCGAACTCAGCGACTTCGTTAGCCGTCAATGCTGCACGAGGAATTTCGATCATGGTTCCGATCAAAATATCGAGTTTGCCAGTGAATTTCTTCGCTACTTTCGTTTCCTCGATGGTCGTTTCGACTTTCTCTCGCAAGGTCTCTAGTTCGGCTGCTGTTCCAACCAAAGGAATCATGATCTCAGGATTCGCTTTGATTTTTTTCGCTGAGCAGCGGATTGCTGCTTCGACGATCGCTCGAACTTGCATCTCGAGGATCACAGGATAAGTCACGCTGAGTCGGCAACCACGATGACCAAGCATTGGGTTGGACTCGTGGAGTGCGGAAGCCCGCTTCACCACTTCCGCCTGCTTGACACCAAGTTCTTTCGCCATTGCTTTTTGTGCGGCATCATCATGCGGCAGAAATTCATGTAGCGGTGGATCAAGTAAGCGTACGGTGACCGGCAGTCCGTTCATTGCTTTGAAGATGCCTTCAAAATCTTTTCGTTGAAACGGCAGCAATTTCTTTAAAGCAGCGCGGCGATCTTTTTCGTTGTCGGCCAAGATCATTGCCCGCATGTGAATGATGCGGTCTGCTTCAAAGAACATGTGTTCGGTTCGGCACAGCCCAATGCCCTCGGCACCAAAATCACGTGCCCGCTTGCTGTCGGCGGGTGAATCAGCATTGGTGCGAACTGCCAGGCGGCGGAACTCATCGGCCCATTTCATCAGCTTCGAAAAGTCACCTGAAAGCTTCGGTTCCTGGGTTTCTACTTCGCCCGCCATGACTTCGCCAGTCGTCCCGTCGAGGCTGATCAGATCCTTGACGCCGAAGGTTCGGCCGTCCACTTTGATCTTTTTAGCCTTTGCGTTGATTTCGATGTCGCCGGCACCGGCCACGCAACATTTTCCCCAACCACGTGCGACGACAGCAGCATGGCTGGTCATTCCGCCAGTGCTGGTCAAAATCCCGGAGGCGGCATTCATTCCGTCAACATCTTCAGGGCTGGTTTCTTGCCGAACTAAGATGACAGATTCTCCCGCCTCGGCTCGCTCACGTGCTTCGGCTGCGGTGAATGCTAACTTACCGACTGCGGCACCTGGGGAAGCGGGAAGTCCACGGGTCAGCACATCTGCCGCGTTTCGAGCGGTGGGCTTGAAACTTGGCAGCAATAGTTGAGTGAGATCGTTTGGAGGAACACGGAGAACGGCCTCTTTGTGGTCGATCAGCTTCTCTTTGACCATGTCGCAGGCAATCTTGACCGCCGCTACGCCAGTCCGCTTACCTGTTCGGGTCTGTAGCATGAACAACTGGCCGCGTTCGATCGTGAACTCGATGTCCTGCATTTCTTTGTAGTGATCTTCCAGTGTCTTTTTGATCTCCAAAAGTTCACGGTAGACACTACGATTCCACTTGCTCATTTCGGCAACGGGCTGTGGAGTTCGGATGCCAGCGACAACATCTTCACCCTGCGCGTTGACTAAGAATTCACCGAAGAATTTGTTCTCGCCGGTATTGGGATTCCGAGTGAACGCAACGCCCGTCCCTGAATCATCACCCATGTTTCCGTAGACCATCGATTGAACATTCACTGCGGTACCGAGCAGGCCGCGGATGTTCTCAATTTCGCGGTAACGAACTGCTCGGGCTGTGTTCCAAGAACCGAACACAGCTTCAATCGAGTGTTCGAGTTGCTTAAGGGGGTCCTGAGGGAATAACTCGCCGGTGTGCTTCTGATAAACCGCCTTATAGGCTTCGCACAGTTCCTTCAGTCCCTCGGCAGGAACATCCGTATCCTCAGTGACTTTGTACTTCTTTTTGATCTTGTCGAACGCAGCTTCAAAAACATGGTGGTCCATGCCCATCACCACGTCGCCAAACATGTTGATCAAACGGCGATAAGCGTCATACGCAAAACGCTCGTTCTTGGTTGCTTTGGCCAAGCCTTCGGTGGCCTCGTCATTCAGGCCCAGGTTCAGGATCGTGTTCATCATGCCCGGCATGCTGACGGCAGCACCACTACGCACACTGACGAGCAGCGGGTTGGCGTTGTCGCCGAACTTCTTACCCAGCTCTTTCTCGAGCCGTGTCACTGCTTTGCCAACTTGATCCATCAAGCCTTTCGGCAGTTGTTTTCCTGACTTGTAATAGGAGTCGCAGACCTCGGTAGTGATGGTGAATCCGGGAGGAACCGGTAAACCGATTCTGGTCATCTCCGCCAAGTTCACACCCTTTCCCCCTAGCAAAGATTTGCTCTTGCCTTTTCCCTCGGTTTTAGATTTGCCGAAGTAATAGACCATTTTTTCTTGCGATGAAGCTTTCTTAGCCATGGTTTCTCTCTAACAAGCCGGTGGTAGATGAATCGTATGCGTTGGTCTGGTATTCAGTTTCGTCAACCGAATTAATTTGGGATTCCGAATCGGAGATGATTCGAAATCGCGGGCCGACGGTTGCGAGCTTCTACAGAACCCGCGTGGACTGAATGCCCTTGGCGGACTGAATTCAGCTGCGGTCGCAGAACTCGAGATTGGGGCTCAATATCGCCGGTGCCGCGCCTCAGAGGCCGGGGTGCCAAGGGGAAACTGAGTACCGCCAGGTAGTCTCCGAAGGAGTACGCTTGCGGCCCAAAACCACGTCATTTTCCGCGTAAATGTATTTGCCCATCTTGAAATGGTCAATGAGTCACCTGTACCGGCCTTCTCGGATTCGCTAACGCTGCATGAAGAGGAGCCGAGGCACGTTTTCGCCGGTTTTCGCGATTCTGGCGATGACCCTGATCGCGGATGTGACGACTTTGCCCCGGTGGCGAGTCCAAAAATCGATTCTTGATCTGATCGATTCGGCTCAAGACAATGAAGTTGCTGTGCTGCCCCCGAGATCAGTCGTCCGCTGGGGGGCATGTGATCATGTGCGACCGAGAAAGCCGTTACGTAAAGCTCAATGATCAACAATTTGCCGAGAAGTTAAGCAGCAGCGGTTTAATGACGTTCCAGGGACTACAGGCATTTGAGTCGGAGTGAACGCTGTCCACCGTGACATCAAATCATCCAATCTACTTGTCAATCGCAATGGCACGGCCAAAACACTCGATATGGGCTTAGCCCACATCCTTCAGGACGAGTCGATATCTGATTCTTCTGAGACATTGACGCAGTTAACGCGGGAGGGTGGCTGATTGGGACGGCTGATTACCTGGGGACGGCTGATTACAGCGCACCCGAACAGGCTTTGAATTCGAAGAACGCTGGTTTTCGGGCAGACATATATCGTCTCGGTTGCACCAGGCATTATGCGTTCACGGGACGGGCTGTGTACGCCGCTGAGACGCCGATGGAACGGCTGATTAAGCATCGTGAACAAGACATTCCGTCTCTGATGGGGGCACGGGGTGACCTGCCGCCAGAGGTTGACGGCATCTTTCAAAAGACGGTTGCCAAGGATCCCGAGGATCGGTAGCAATCGAGGCAGGACGTCGTCGATGACATGCAGAATTGTCGTCTGACCTACGGTCACATGTGGATGATTAAACGCTTCATCGCAGAGCAGAAGTTGCCAAAGGGGAGCGGCAACGAATAACGCGACTACAGACCGACTTCTAGACTCTCCAGTGAAAGGCTGATCGAGAGTCGCCAGCCCGTTGTCTTGCTGGTCCGATTGCAAAGCTGAACTGGGTTTAAAGGCACACGCCCCAAGTCAAATGAGGCGTTTAAAGTGGTTGAGAGAGGAGCGACTGACCTTCACCCATCGGTTTGGGTGAAGTCAGTGCGGGTGAAAGGACTCGAACCTTCACGTCCAATGGACACCAGATCCTAAATCTGGCGCGTCTGCCAATTCCGCCACACCCGCTCGTTACTGATTAGGACTCGGATCCCGAAGCGGCGTCATCAGCAGCCGCGGTTGGGACAACCCAGACTTTCACGCTCGCATCGACTTCGCTGTGGAGGTGCACCTTGATCGTGTAGAGGCCAAGTTCCTTCAGAGGGCCTTCTAGCCGGATTTGATCCTGAGCCAAGGTGAATCCCGCCGCCTTCAGGCCGTCCACGATCTCATGCGGTCCGACACTGCCGTAAAGATGACCTTCGTCATTGGCGTTAGCTTCGATCGTAATCGATTGACGTCCAAGTTCATCAGCCAAAGACTGGTATTCGCTGAGTTTTGCAAGCTCGATCGCGCGAAGTTTTTCGCGGTGCTTGTCGACCATTCGTTTGTGATGTTCCGTTGCGATTGCAGCCAATCCCTGCGGCAGCAGATAATTCAGCGCGTAGCCAGCTTTGACTTCGACAATCTCTCCCTGTTTGCCAAGGTGCTCGACGTTGTGAATCAACAACAGTTGGATGCCGCCATTCTCGCCTTTGGGAAGGCGTTTAAACATCTGAGATTTGCGGGTTCGTTGGGTCCCAGGCATGTCAGAACTCGTATGAAATGATAAAGGGTATCGGTGTTTTGTATGATTAAATTTGGCGTCGTCTAAAACGGGATATCCGGTTCGTCGTAACCTTGTCCGCCGCCCGTTGGTTGTGCTTCACGTTGGCCCGGTGCACTGTCAGGGGCGATGGCCTGATGTCCCCCTCCACCGCCTTGTTGGCCGCCACTGCTATATTGTTGGCTGCCACCGCTGGAACGCTGACCTCCCCCTCCGCCGCCAGTCCCGCCAAGCATCTGCATGCGATCGCAGACGACGCGGAGTTTACTTCGTTTTTGGCCGTCAGTTTCCCAAGTATCGAGTTTGAGTCGGCCCTCGACCAGGATCGGTGAACCCTTGCCGAGATACTCGCTGGCGACTTCCGCAGTCCGCCCCCAGAGTGTGACGTCGACAAACGTCGTTTCGTCGACCCATTCGCCGCTGGCAGTCTTTCGTCGGTCATTCACGGCCAAGCCAAGGTCGGTCACGGCTGTCCCACCAGGGGTGTACTTCAGTTCAATATCTCGGGTGAGATTACCGACCAAAATGACGCGGTTGAAACTAGCCATGGTGTTTGCCCCCAAACAAGGAACTGCAGTGCTTTAGCGGGGGGATGGAACTTATCGATCCCGCCACCTGGGAAAATAAATGGATCAAGTCGACGCAGTTTCGGTGGAGGCATCTGCTTCTAAAGCGTCCTCGGAGCCGCCATCTCGTTCCTCAGTCCCCGAGGAATCGGTTGGGGTTGAAACCTTGACCGATTCGCCCCGAGCATTTGCCAGGATTGGCTCGACCAATCTCGCCTCAAGCTTAATGGTCAGATGACGCACTACAGGCTCATAGAGTTGAAACCCACGATCCATCTTCGGGATATTGATTCCATCGATCTCGTGGTAAATCAACCAGTAGGTGCCTTTTTGGTGCTTATCGATTGGGTAAGCAAGTTTTTGCTCCATCCAGAGTCGATTGACCATTACGGTTCCACCAGCTTCCGTGACGATTTCTTCGAGTCGTTTGCTGATGCCGCTCGGATCGCGAGCGTAGTGGTTGCTATCGAGGATCAGTAGCGTTTCGTAGGTGTTTTTAGCCACGTTTGGTAAATCTCTCAGTCTTGATCCGGTGAGGGATTGGAAGGATCCGCCGATTGTTTCGGCTTGATGTTTGTTTTGTTCGGTGAACTTTTTCGCAACTGACTCGCTTTCGGATCGGCATTGTAGCGATTCATCGCATAACCAATCCCATTGCGGGCCCAGTCAAGTGCTGCTTGGGCGGCCGAGTCGGCAGCCGAATCGACCTTTTGTTTCTCTTGATCGGTAAATTTTCCCAATACATATCCGGAAACCTCCCAACCCGCGGGCGGGCGGTCGATTCCGATCCTAAGTCTCGGAAACTCTTCAGTCCCGAGATGGCGAATAATATCCGCCACTCCTTTCTGGCCACCAGCGGAGCCAGCAGCTCGTAGTCGAACACGGCCTAAAGCCAAGTTGAGGTCATCACAGACCACCAACACGTCTTTCGGTCTGATTTTATAAAAGTCGCATGCCTTTCGTACACTCCTGCCACTAGCATTCATGAACGTTTGCGGCCACAAAATGGCCATTTTTTCGCTGTCAAATATTCCTTCTGTCAGATCCCCGTCGAATCGGTTCTTGGAGGGTCCGGCATTGATTCGGGATGCCACGATGGCCGCCACCACGAAACCGACATTGTGTCGGGTCTGTTCGTACTTACGACCTGGATTGCCGAGGCCAACGATCAGTTTCATGGTATTCTCAGTGGGCGTATGGCCCGGGCCGACTAGCCCTCCTCTGCCGTGTCTTTATCGCCGCCCTTGGAGATGACTTCTGGTTCGGCACCGGTTGTTTCTGTTGTCTTCGATTCGCCTTTCGGCTCTTCGATGTGCACCAATGTGGTATCAGCAGCTGTGACTAGCTCGACACCCTCTGGCAGCTCAAGATCGCTAGCGCTCAGATGCGCTCCCAAGTCGAGATCGGTAACGTTAAGTCGTAGCGAATCAGGAATGGCACCAGCTGAGCAGCGGACATCCACTTCGTGCGTGTTTTCGATCAAAACGCCACCCTGTCGGGTGCCAGCTGGCTCGCCGTGCGTCTGGATTGGAACCGTCACGTCGACCATTTCCTTTAGATTCACTCGAATCAGGTCCAAATGCAGAACCTCAATCCCCAATGGATCCCATTGCACATCGCTAACCAAGGCAGTGTCTTTGACCGCACCAGCCAATTCGACGGTCTTGCTGTGGTGGCGAATCAATGACTCGACCTGCTTTGCCGGCACCGACAAATGTTCGTTATTTTCACCGTGCCCGTAGAGCACGACCGGGACACGTCCCGCTCGCCGCAAAACTTGACTTGCTCTTGAGCCTGTTTGCTCGCGTTTTTCAACTTCCAATAATTCGGCCATCAGTCCAGCAACCTTCTCCAGCCCGTTACCAAAATGCAGAGTCACTTTGTTGTTCGCGCACCATCTGCGCGGTCTCGCTCTCGAAAAGCGAAGTTCGCCAGTATGGCGGATCAATCACCAATCGCAAGCCCAACTGAAAACTTCTGTTCATCCATCTCGTTCAAATCACCAAACTTGCGGTCTGACCAACATTTTTGCATCCTTGCGAGTGGGGAGGGGTCAGGATTGGATATTTGGGCGTTGCAGGTAAGGGGCAGGTTTTACTCACAGACGGTCCATTTTGAGGATCGCCATTGCCATGAAGTGCACTCCCGATTCCCGTTTTGCCCCCCTGGCAGGGTTTTGAGCCACTGTAAAGTCTTTTCGCTATCGGCCACTCGGACGTATAATGATGGCCTCGCCTGGAACCAGCCCCGCCGGAACCGAATCGCCGATACGACTTGGGAATTCGCAGCACACCATTGTTCGGTAAACTTGTGCGTCGTTTTTTGTTGCGATAGGCATTGGGTGTTTGGTGGTCCTTGCTCCTCCCGCCAGCCAGTTTCGACAATTCGGGACGATTTCCTCACGCTTGCTGCTTCCGGCAGCATTTCCTCATGACGTATCGACCCTTGCTAGCGTTGTTTGTCATCTTCGATTGCGTGTTCGCCATCTCGTTTTGCATTTCCGGATCGGAAGCTTCTGGATCGGACGCCGAAGAGGTGATCGCTCAAGGCGAAGCGGTGTTTCAAAAACTTTGCCAAGACTGTCACGGAGCTGGAGGTCAAGGGGTTCAGGCCCACTATCCAGATCCATTAACGGGAGATTTGTCGGTCAAAGAGTTGGCGAAATTGGTCATTGAGACGATGCCTGAAGAGAATCCAGACGCTTGTGTGGGAGTTGATGCTGATGCAGTTGCCGCATTTATGCATGAACGCTTTTACAGCGAAGCAGCTCAGGTTCGAAATCGCCCCCCTCAGATAATTCTGTCTCGATTAACAGCTGAGCAGCTAAGACAGTCCTTGGCGGACTTGTACGGCAGCATGGGGCGTCCGGTCGGCGTTGAGTCCCGGCGAGGGCTCCAAGGGCGTTACTACAACGGGGCTCGTCGCAAAAACGATGAGAAGAAAATCGACCGAGTTGACCCGGTGTTGGAATTTGACTTCGGGGATCAGGGGCCGGGCGAAGAGATCGATGCCAAGGACTTTGGAATCGTCTGGAATGGTTCCCTGAAGATCAATCGAAGCGGTCGATATGAATTAATACTTCGAAGTACTTGCTCGTGCACGATGGACTTTGGTGCTGAGCGACGGGTTTTAGTGAACAACCATGTCCAATCGGCTGGGCGGGATGAGTTCCGACGCGTCCTCTACTTGACTGGTGGCCGGGCATATCCGTTGGAAATCGAGTTTTCTCAGCGAAAGCGAAAGACCGAGCAGCCACCGGCGAAAATCTCGTTGTCTTGGATTCCTCCTGGCGGACAGGAGGAAGTCATTCCCGAGTCCCACCTGATTCCTGTTGAGATGCCTAGTTCTTTTGCCTTGCAGACTAAATTGCCGCCGGACGATCGAAGCTACGGTTATGAACGTGGGACTGCCATTGATCGAGCTTGGGAGGAATCGACAACAAATGCTGCGATCGAATTCTCCCAAATTGCGATCGATGAGCTTTATCCCAACTACCTTCGCAGGCATGGCAATGACGCAGACGGCAATCGGGGACGGCTGCGGGCCTTTTTGCACGATTTGCTTGAAACCGCTTTTCGGGGGCCCGTGGATGAATCGATTCGATCGGTTTACATCGATCGGCAAATCGATCAAGTCGAAGATGATGGCGAAGCGATTAAGCGAGTTTTGCTGATGATGTTGAAGTCGCCTCGATTTTTGTATCCAGCGCTCGACGTGGCACATTCGCCGAGTCGACGAGCGGCTAACCGTCTTGCGCTAACAATGCACGATTCGCTGCCGGCGGATGATTGGCTTGTAAAAAAAGCCCGGCAAAATCAGTTGGAAACGGAGGCAGCGATTCGTAACGCTGCAGAGCGAATGGTCGAGGATTATCGAGTTCAAACCAAGGCTCGTGAGTTAGTTTACCAGTGGTTCGACCTGGGCGACCTTGGTGAGATCGTCAAAGATAGTGAGC
>JAYZAR010000177.1:0-22064 GCA_036339635.1 Planctomycetota bacterium
CGAAATCATTGATGCCTTGTCTTACCACCTCAGAGATCAGGGTGTCATTATCCGGCACAACGAATCGCTGGACAGAATCGAAGGTGTCGACGACGGCGTGGTGCTTTATTTAAAAAGCGGAAAGCGAGTGAAGACGGACGCGTTGCTCTGGGCGAACGGTCGTTCGGGAAACACCGAAAACCTGGGGCTCGAAAACATTGGCATCGAGGCCAACAATCGAGGCCAAATTCAAATCGACGAACATTTCCAAACCGGCTTGCCCCATATTTACGCAGTCGGCGATGTGATCGGGGTTCCATCCTTGGCAAGTGCGGCCTACACCCAAGGGAGGGCGGCGGCAACTCACATGCTGGGTCAAACGAATGGAAATCTACGCCTACACGACATCCCCACTGGCATCTATACCATCCCCGAGATCAGCTCCGTGGGCAAAACCGAACGAGACCTGACGGCAGCCTGCATCCCCTACGAAGTCGGACAGTCGCAATTTAAGAGCTTGGCTCGCGCCCAAATCACCGGCGAGACGGTTGGGATGCTGAAGCTGTTATTCCACCGCGACACGCTTGAGATCCTTGGCGTGCACTGCTTTGGATCCAATGCGTCCGAGATCATCCATATTGGCCAAGCAGTAATGAGCCAATCCGGCGAACAAAACAGTTTGAAATATTTCATCGAAACGACATTCAACTATCCGACGATGGCCGAAGCCTATCGTGTCGCTGCGTTGAACGGTATCAACCGATTGTTTTAGCGGGCTCTAATTTTTTCATGCCTACCGCCCAAGAAGCGGCGTCACGCAGCCAAAGAATCGACATCGTATTGAAATCGGATCATACCGAACCCCGGTCGAATTATTCCGCACTCTCTAGTCGTTCCACCACAGCACAACCACAAGCATCTCCCCAGACATTGACAGCAGTCCGAGCCATATCGAGCAACCTGTCGACCGCCAAAATCACGCCCTGCATCTCCAGAGGCAAGCCAACCACTTGCAAGATGATCACCATCATCACCAAGCCGGCATGGGGAATTCCAGCCGCACCGACACTGGCCAACAAGGCGGTCACCGCAACAAGAATCTGCTGACTGACCGGAAGGTTGAAACCGTAGTGCAGTTGAGCGATGAACAACACTGCTACCGCCTCGTAGAGTGCCGTCCCATCCATGTTGATCGTGGCGCCCAATGGCAACACGAACGACCCCGTTTTGTTGCTGATCCCAGCTCGATGTTCGATGTTGCTGAGCGTCAACGGCAACGTTGCATTACTGCTGGCGCTGCTGAATGCGGTCAACAAAGCTGGCGAAAGCGATCGGGCGAAATCAAGCGGACTGCGTCTCGCCACAAACCAAAGGATCAGTGGTAGTGTGACCATAGCATGAAGCAGCAGGGCCAAAAGGACGGTGACGAAATACCACCCTAGAGCGCGTATTACGTCGATGCCCTGCGTCGCTGTGACATACGCGATCAAGAAAAAAACGCCGATTGGTGCGAGCCGAATGATCGCCATGGTCATGGCCATCATGACATCAAATCCTGCCACCGTGATCTTCTTGATTCGGTCTGCGGTCGGTCCACCAACTCGTATCGTAAAGATCCCAAAAGCAAGCGTAAAAGCGATGATGGACAGATAATTCGGCGCGGTGAAGGCCGCCAGTGGGTTCGCAGGAACCAGCGCTTGCAACTGCGCAAACAATACATCAGCCAACGATTCAGCCGACGCAACTTCGCTAGGCCTAATCTTTGGCGTGTCCGACAAACCTGGACGAATGACGTTCACCATGACCAGACCCGTGACAATCGCTAACAGACTCGTAGCGAGATAGTAAAACGCCGTTCTTGAAAACATCCTGCCAACTTCATCGGCGCCGCCCAAACCAAGGATCCCTGTTAGTAGAGAGGTCACGATCAAGGGAACCGCCACCATCTGCAGCATCCGTAAAAACAGCCCGCCAATCTGCCGGAACCAAGCCCCCACCCGCTTGGCTGTACTACGACCGTGCCGTTCGTAAAGCTTTGCCGCTATCGGGTCGACCTTCCGTAACTCGGATACGTTTCGCGCCGAGCTATTTTGTTGCCCAAGCGGATCAATCACACGGACGATCGTCTCTGACTCTGTTCTGTATTCAATTTCCGACATCTGCGATGAATCGCTGAGTCGAACGGAAATAATTCCCGGCGGCAGCCCATCCGAGAGTGTGACCTCCAACCTGGAAGCTTTCCAATTGAGGACCAACCCAAGGGCAGCCCCGAGCAACATGCCGATCAAAATCTGCCAATGCAAAGCGAGTCGGAGCATTTTCCCTACCGTTCATCCAATTCATCGGTGGCCAATACATAAGCAGTGGCGTGAGTTCGGCATGCCCCGAGTGAAACATGCAGTTTTTCGATCCCCAATTGGTCAGCCCAATTTACGGCCGCACCCCCGAGCGTCAGACAAGGGCCTTCTCCTATCTGCACCACGACTTCAATGTCGGTCCAGCGGACGCCTTGATTGCGGCAACGCATCGCTTTCATGGCCGCCTCTTTGGCGGCCCAGCGAGTCGCAAAGTGCTGACTGGAATTGACAGTCCGCAAGCAGTACTCAATTTCATTCGGCGTGTAAACACGCTCAAGAAACTGTTCGCCATGGGCTTCGATCATCTTGGAAATGCGAACACATTCGACGATCTCAGTTCCCGTTCCGATGATAGCCATTACGAAGCATCACTAACGAGTAGCAATTGGATCCTACGCCAAACACGGGTTGCTCTATCGTAACCCACATGCACGCTGTGCGCGACCCAACACCTCACCAGCCACCTCGCGGGCTCGCTTAGCGCCGTTTCTGAGCACTTCGTGCACGTAGTCCAAATTCGATTCCAATTCTGCCCGTCGCGATCGCGCCTCGGCGAAATAGGCTTCACTCGCCTCAGCGACCGCCTTTTTTACCTCGCCGTACCCGAATCCACCCCGGCGGTACATTGCTGCCATGGCTTCAGTTTGCTCGGCTGATCCGAACAGACGATAAAGTTGAAACAAATGATCGTCCTCGGGTTCCTTGGGATCATCCATCGGGCGACTATCGGTCGTGATCCTCATAATCTGCTTGCGGATTTTCTTGACGTCACCGAACAACGGTAGCGTATTACTGTAGCTTTTACTCATCTTTTGACCGTCGGTTCCAGGCACCTTCGCGCTGTGATCAAGTGTCTTCGCCTTTGGCATCACAAAGGTTTCACCAAAAGCATGATTGAAACTTCCTGCCAAATCACGGCAGACTTCAATGTGCTGTACCTGATCCTCACCGACAGGAACAACCTGTGAGTCGTAGGCCAAGATGTCAGAAGCCATCAAGACAGGGTAGGTAAACAAACCGGCGTCAGCAGGAATTCCCTTCGCCTTTTTCTCCTTATACGCATGGCAGCGTTCAAGCAAACCCATTGGCGTCCCAGTCATCAACAGCCAAGTCAGCTCGCTGACCTCTGGCACCTGCGATTGCACAAACAGCGTCGCCTTGCTGGGGTCTAAACCGAGTGCTAATAAATCAATCGCCGAATCAAGGGTGTACTGACGCAGCGTTTCTGCCTCACGCACGGTCGTCAACGCGTGCAAGTCAGCGACGAAATAAAAGCCATCGTTCTCTTCCTGAAGCTCAATGTATTGGCGAATCGCCCCAAAGTAATTGCCCCAATGAGGACGGCCGGTCGGTTGGATGCCGGAAAGCACGCGCATAATGTAGAATCGTTGTGAGAGTTGCTAAGGGGAGGCCCAGGGACGATAGCGTCTTGTTTTGCCCTTGAATTGTCAATTCGTGAACCGTGTGAAGCCCGTCATGCGGGACTCGTTTACGCCCGCCCGTCAGCTAGCCCCACGCGGCCTAGCGGACACGGCCGCTGTTAGCGAGCCCTCCCAGTCGATTATCGATCCACCGGCAGGCCCGCATCGAACCGAACGAAGTGCTTCGGAAACGGCGACCCAACCGACCGCCCAAAATCCCGCATCAGGTTTCACGCTGGGGAGCGACCGCTGACAATTCCAGCACACCCTTCACTTTTGGCCAAATGAGAATCGCTTCGACCAACATCCAACCCTCGAGTAAAAGCGTTGTGATACCGAATAAGATGACGATCCAGTTGGGTTGCTCTGAATTGAACCACTTGTTCAGATCTGACAACATCGCCCACGCCGGGACGATCAGCATGAACAATGTCGGCAAAACGATGAACCAAACGGGAATATTTCGCCGCCACAGGTACAAGGCAATGACCAAAAAGGCCAATCCAGCGAGCAGTTGATTGGTGGCACCAAATAAAGGCCAGAGGATCAAGCCTCCTTTACCGGCGAAGCTACTCAACCACCACAAACCACCACTCAAACCACCCGCCGTGGCGGCAGACGCCAAGTCCGAACCCTGATCTGCCAGATATTCGGCCGGGAGGTTACCCGAGAATGCCTGCCCCAGCGAGACGGGCGTGTCGGGTCCCGGCAACGCCGCGATCAGTAAAGCCAACAAGATGGCAAAAATCGTTGCACCATGTTTGTTCTGTAACCAAATAAGGGGATTCCACTGAGGCGAATCCAAGCCCGGTTCACCTTGGACGCCAACAAACGTCGCGGCCAACTCCTGAATCACATAACGCTGCAACCGACAGGCGGTGTCGAGGGTCGTCCCGGCGAACGAAGCAACCAATACCCCCATGACTGCGACTGCCACAGACGGCGGAATCCAAATCGCTTGCAGGAAATTTGCCGAACCGTCCACAAACGCACCGACTTTCGCACCTAAGCCACTGGCAGATGCCCAATTGGCGTAACGCGTCAAGTAGGCTTCTTGGCCGACGACCACGTCGCCCGTCGCGGCCATGGTCCCCAAACCCAAGCCGGCAACACAAGACAGAATGACCAAGGTCGCCAGGAAGCCCTCCGTCAACATCGATCCGTAAGCGATAAATTGGGCATCGGATTCACACCGAATTTGTTTACTCGACGTGCCCGACGAGACCAGGCAATGAAATCCGCTACAGGCACCACAGGCAATGGTGATAAACAGGAAAGGGATAACAGTGGGCGCTCCCTCTGGATTAGCGCGGATCATGGGGGCCGAAATCTCCAGCGGGATTCGGTCACCACCGTCCACCAAGGGGGCTCCACCGATCAAGCCCGCGACGATCAAACCAACCACGACCAACCCCAGAGCCGTAATTAGCTGCAACGAATTGATGTAGTCACGAGGCTGTAGCAGCGTCCAAACGGGAAGCACCGATGCGATATAGGAATAGACCAGCAAGATTATGACCCAAGTCATGATCGACCAGCTTGCCATCACCGTGTTCAATGCACCGAGTGGACCGGAGTCACCAAAAACGAGCGCCAGGTACATCGTTGCCAATGCCAGCAGCGAAGGAAATAGCAAACTGCCATTGCGACGGTGCAACCAAACCCCAATGGCGACCGCGATTGGAATTTGAACCAAGCAGGGAAAAATCGCAGCCGGGTATTGCTTGAAGACCGCCGCGATCACCAAGCCGAAAATGGCCAATACGATTGTCAGTGCCATGAACAGAATCAACAGAAACAACAGCCGAGTCCGTCGATTGAGGACGCGGCCGGCAACATCGCCCACCGTTTGCCCTTTGCTGCGCATCGAGACGACCAGCGAACCAAAATCATGGACCGCACCAATGAAAACAGATCCCAACAAAACCCATATCAACGCGGGCAACCAGCCCCACATCACCGCAATTGCAGGTCCGACGATGGGACCAGTACCAGCGATCGAAGTGAAATGGTGCCCGAACAGGATCGATTTGTCGGTTGGCACAAAATCCCGATCGTCATTCAATTCGATGCTCGGCACCACTGCCGATTGATCGAGCTGGAAAATTTTTCGGGCCAACCATCGCCCATACGTGTGATACGCCACCAAATACCCAAACATTGCACCCACAGCGATCAGCAGCGTCGTCATTCTTATTCAACCTTCGCTTCAAAACGGGAGGGGGGTACTGCAGACACGCCCCAGCTTGACATGGCGACGCGTCTGACACCATTACCAGTGGCGGTGGTAGTGGCGGCGTAGCCCCCTATACTAACGCCTGAAGATACGCCATTACCACCAGTCACTAGTAGGCAAGGAGCACCTTCCCCGTGTCGGAGAGCATCGAGAAAACGATCATCATTGGTAGCGGACCGGCAGGTTGGTCCGCTGCAATCTACGCCGCCCGAGCCAATTTGAACCCTGTCGTTTACGAAGGGACATTTAAACCCGAGATGATCCCGCTGGGCCAATTGGCGTTCACCACCGAGGTCGAGAACTTCGCTGGTTTCCCTGCCGGGAACATCCGCGCATTTGTCGAATCAGCGGTTGATCCTGCTCGGCATTACAACCTGCCGCCAGCACCGGAAGGTCACGTAAAAGATGGGAATCCTCATTACGCGGTGCAGGGCACCGAGTTGATGGAATTGATGAAGCAGCAAGCTTTGAACTTTGGCACACGAGTCGTCAGCGATGACATTGAATCGGTCGATTTTTCCGGACCCGTGCACACCCTTAAGCCTGCCTCCGGTGACCCAGTTCAAGCTCACACAGTGATCATTGCTACGGGAGCTCGCGCAAATTACCTTGGGTTGCCCTCCGAAGAGGAATACAAAAACAAAGGCGTCAGTGCCTGCGCGGTTTGCGATGGAGCGTTGCCTTTGTACCGCAGCAAGCCACTGGCCGTTGTTGGTGGTGGGGATTCGGCAGTCGAAGAAGCAACCTACCTTGCGAATCTAAAGGATGCGGCGACGATCTACATGATCATTCGCCGCGACGAATTGCGAGCGTCCAAAGTCATGCAAGATCGAGCCCTCAACCATCCCAACATCAAAGTGCTATGGAACAGCGTTGTCGGGGAAGTTTACGGTGACGGAAAGGTCGTCACCGGACTAAAGATTGAAAGTACAGTCGATGATACGACACGCGACTTAACGGTAGGTGGCATGTTTGTGGCGATCGGGCATACACCCAACACGGCTTTTCTAAATGGCGCCGTCAATATGAACGAAAGTGGCTACATCCAATGGACTCAACCGTTTCGGACCAACACGTCCGTAACGGGTGTCTTTGCCGCTGGCGATGTCGCGGACGATTACTATCGCCAAGCCATCACCTCAGCGGGAACCGGTTGCATGGCGGCCTTGGATGCTGAGCGGTACCTCGCCGAGTTGGAAAGTTAGAGCAGGGTCGTCAACAAAACCTGCTGCAGCAAGCCCGTAGAACAAAACTGAGATTCACCCGATGTTAAATCGCGAAGACATACTCCTGCAGACAGCCACACAGAAAGGCCCATTGGGAAAAGCCGCGATTTACACGCGGCTCTCAGGTCCCGGTTGGCTGCAAGGTGCAATCACGCTCGGGGGTGGATCACTAGCCGGCGCCCTGTATCTCGGGGTGATCATGGGCTACGAAATGATGTGGCTGCAACCCATCGCAATGATCCTGGGCGTCGTGATGCTAAGTGCGATCAGTTATGTCACGTTAACGAGTGGTGAGCGCCCGTTTCAAACGCTCAAGACACATGTTTCACCCGTTCTGGCTTGGGGATGGTTGATCGCCACCATCATGGCCAACATCGTTTGGTCACTCCCGCAATTCGCACTCGGCACCGCAGCCGTCCAACAAAACTTGATCCCCGCGCTGGATGGTTTCAATGGCAGAATCGGAATTGCGGTTTCCCTGCTTGTCGTCGCCTCCGTCGTGGTTTGGTTTTACAACTCCGGTAGTGCGGGGATCAAAACTTTTGAAATCATCTTAAAAATGATGGTCGCCGTTGTCGTCCTGTCCTTCTTTGGCGTCGTTGTGGCCTTAACACGGGAAGGTTTGCTGCCCTGGAATGAAATTTTCTCGGGTTTCGTCCCACGATTTGAGTATCTCTTTGAGCCGGTCCCAGCCCTCGCGAAACAGGTGGCTCGGACCGGTGATTACAGCCAGTGGTGGAACGACACGATCGCATCGATCCAGAAAGACCGGATCATCACCGCATTTGCGACCGCCGTCGGGATCAACATGACCTTCTTGCTGCCGTATTCGATGCTTCGCAAAGGTTGGGGTACCCGTCACCGCGGCTTGGCAATTTTTGACCTGTCAATCGGCTTGATCATCCCATTCGTACTCGCAACAGGATGCGTTGTGATCGCCGCCGCGAGTCAATTCCACGGCCGCGCAGTCGACGTGATAACCATGGTTGCGGACGGCAACACCGACGCAAAAGAGGTCAAGGATTACAACAAATACCTGAAACAACGCGTGGAGCAGGAAACTCCAAATCTCAGTGAGTCCGAGCTCATTGCTGCCTGCGAAAATCTGCCAGATGCCGATAAGCGATTGGCGGCTATGCTGGCGGGCCGGGACAACTTCGCACTGGCCACCACGCTGGAGCCATTCGTCGGCAGCGCGGTCTCGCAAACGCTGTTCGGCGTGGGTGTGCTGGGCATGGCGATATCCACCATCATCATCCTGATGCTGATTAATGGCTTCGCTTTCTGCGAACTCATCAATGTTCCATCCGAAGGCACGATGCACCGAATTGGGTGTTTTCTACCCGCCGTTGGTGTGCTGGGCCCCTTTGTCTGGGGAGCCGCAGCGCCTGCACTTGCCGTTCCAACCTCCGTGATCGGCGGAGCGATGTTGCCGATCGCTTATCTGTCATTCCTGCTGTTGATGAATTCTCGCCAAACACTTGGTGACTCGTTCCCCACCGGTATCAAGCGTTTGATCTGGAACATTCTCATGTTATCAGCCACCTGCGTAGCCGGATTCGCATCGGCATGGGGCCTCTACGGAAAAACAATGAAGATTGGGGAACAGAAAATCCCGCTCGGTAATATCGCATTAGGGGCACTCGCAGTCATGCTGGTGATCGGCATTGTCGGTTTCTTGCTCAAAGAATCTGCCCATAGCAAACAACGGGCATCCGAGGCGTAGTCGCTTCGGCACAATCAACCTGCTCTGCAACCGCGATCCCTCTCGCCCCCTCCCACAATCGAAACGGAAGAATCAAAATGATGCTTTGTCGTTTTCCGTTCAATGCCCCCAAGGACGTATAACCAATGACTCAATGGATTCGTGTTGAACATGCTTGCCAAGAATCAGCGGTGGGCAAAAATCTCGAAGTCCGCGGATGGGTGCGGACGCGGCGCGACAGCAAAGGCGGATTCAGCTTTATCGAAATCAACGATGGAAGCTGCTTCGGAAACCTTCAAATCATAGCGCCAGCTGAACTTTCCAATTACGTTGACGAAGTTCAAAAATTGTCGCCCGGCTGCAGCATCATCGCGACTGGAGAGTTGCAAGCGTCACCGGCAAAGGGGCAGGCAACCGAACTGCACGCAAGCGAGGTTCGCGTCATTGGCTGGGCGGATGCTGAAACGTATCCTCTGCAAAAGAAACGCCACAGTTTTGAAAAGCTCCGCGAGTGGGCCCACCTTCGAGCCCGCACCAATACGTTCGGTGCCGTCGCGCGGGTGCGCAACCAGATCAGTCAGTCAATCCACAACTTTTACCATGAAAATGGTTTCTTCTACATCAATACCCCAATCATCACCGCCAGTGATTGCGAGGGAGCTGGCGAAATGTTCCGGGTCACTTCGCTCGATTTGGAAAAATTAGCGGCCAACGGTGGTCCCGTTAACTATTCCTATGACTTTTTTGATAAGCCAACGTTCTTGACTGTCAGCGGTCAACTGGAAGCAGAAACCTATGCGACGGCACTCGGACGAGTCTATACCTTCGGGCCGACCTTTCGCGCAGAGAACAGCAATACCAGTCGCCACCTCGCCGAATTCTGGATGATTGAACCCGAAGCAGCATTCTTTGACCTCGCCGATAACATGAAGTTGGCCGAGGACTTTTTGAAACGCGTTTTCAGCGACTGCTTGAATTACTGTGCTGAAGATATGCAATTCTTCGATCAGAGAATCGAGAAGGGGAAAATCGAACAACTGCAATCGGTGGTCGAGAAACCATTCGCCCACATGACCTACACCGAAGCAATCGATGTACTCACGACATGCAACGAAAACTTTGATTACCCGGTCTCCTGGGGAACTGACCTGCAAGCCGAACACGAGCGTTATTTAACCGAAAAGCATGTGCAGGGACCGCTCATCCTGACTGACTACCCCTCGTCGATCAAACCCTTCTATATGCGAGTCAGCGATGATGGAAAAACCGTTGCCGCGATGGATGTTTTGGTACCAGGTGTCGGCGAGATCATCGGCGGGAGCCAACGAGAGGAACGACTAGATGTCCTGACCGCCCGGATGGACGAAGCTGGTTTGGAGCAAGAACACTACTGGTGGTATCTCGATCTCCGCCGCTTTGGCACCGTTCCCCATGCGGGCTTCGGCTTGGGACTCGAACGGGCCGTTCAATACGTCACCGGCATGACCAATATCCGAGACGTCATTCCGTTTCCGAGAACACCAGGTAGTGCCGAGTTCTAATCCCAAAACTCTCCGAGGAGGCACTGCAAATCAGCAAATTGCACCGAATGCAGGGTCAGTCCGCTGATTTGAGCTTTAGCCCCGTGATCTGTGAGTGCCACGATTCAAGCAGCACTTGATTCGATCACGATCGGTGCCTGACGCCAGGACATTGCACCATCATTTGCGACGCTTAGATTACGATTGTGCCACCCACCCAAGCCCGTGTCGAACAGCGATGACTGAGTGTCCGACGCAACAATGCCTCGACGGGAATACCGCATTGCTTTTCAGCAACCATGCACGAAATCGCACTGGCAGCCCGAAATGATGATTGAACCCAAGCGATTTCGGAAAACAGGTTGTGGAATTGTCATTGGCGAAACAGCGATCCATGACCTCACCAGCAGGTACATCGGCATTGAACCACGTTGACAAAGACCCTTCACCATGACCGCTGGACGACTCGCTCCTTCGCCCACAGGGGCGCAGCACCTCGGCAATGCCCGAACCTACTTATTGGCATACTGGGCGGCACGAAAATCAAATACACGATTGATTCTACGGATCGAAGATATTGATTCGCCCCGGATCAAACCGTGGGCAACCCAACAAGCCATTGAGGATTTAAGCTGGCTGGGAATCGACTGGGATGAAGGCCCGGATATTGGTGGCCCGAATGCCCCGTACATCCAGACCGAACGCCGTGAGTGTTATCGCGCCGCGTTGCAGCGACTGATCGAGGCTGATCGAGTTTTCCCCTGCACCTGCTCGAGAAAGGATATCCAAGCAGCAGGTTCCGCACCCCACTTTGAACACGAAAGCCCAATTTACCCCGGCACCTGCGCCTCCTGGAAAAACAATCAACCGTTGCCCGCGGAGGGAACCTACAGCTGGCGATTCCGAGCCAGTGATCGTGAAATAAAATTCGAAGATACCGTCTGCGGTCCACAAGCATGCAACCCCGCTCAGCATCTTGGCGCCTTTCCAATCACTCAAAAGAGTGGTGATCCGTCTTATCAATTAGCCGTCGTCGTCGATGATGCAGCGATGGGGGTTACGGAAGTCGTTCGCGGCGACGACCTGATTATCAGTACATTCCGCCAGTTAGATCTCTATCAGGCTTTAGGCTACGCTCCCCCCCGCTACGCACACGTCCCATTGGTTTGCGGTCCCGATGGCCGACGACTCGCAAAACGCCATGGTGACACACGACTGAGTCTTTGTCGCGAAGAAGGCTTGCCCGCATCAAAAATTGTCACCTGGGCAGCCCGAAGCTGTGGCTTACTTGACAAACACCAATCGGTGCAATCAGCAAGCGAGTTAATCGAGCGATTTCAGTGGAATCGTTTGTCAAGAGCCGAAGTTGTGATCGACCCAACGACGCTGTAAACCGCATGAGGGTTGACCTTCATGAGCGTTGACCTTGTTGGTCAACGCTTGACGGCACATCGCCGCGCCTTGATCGATGTGCACCCAGAATCAACGTTTCAAACAGGCGGCATTTCGAACAACTTACAGACTGCTCTGGGTCCATGCACCATCGACCAACCGCCAGGTCTGACCGGTTGGATTTGCATCCTGTAACAGAGCAGGCAGACGGCTTGAGCGGACGTTATCAAACGAGGTTAGCTGGGCGAACCTTAACAAAGAACCTGGCACCCCAACGGCGGTGAATCCTGGATGCCCAGTCGCTGGATAGGGACCGCCGTGATTCATTGCAGCACTCACCGCCACGCCAGTCGGCATCTTGTCGTTCAGCAATCGGCCCACTTTGACCGTTAATTCCGCCGCGATCGCACCACACGCGTCCTCTTCACTCCCATCAGCAGCACTGTAAATGCAACCAGTCAGGTTGCCTTCCAATTCGGAAATACTTTGACAGAGTTGTGTCAGATCATCCGCAACAACGATCAACGAGGCATTGCCAAAGGCTTCGGTTTGAAATCCTTCAGGATTGGCCAGGAAATTCGTTGCCGAGGTTTTCATCAAAGTGTTGGCGTAAGCACAACGGTCACTCTCAGGCTCTCCACCACCGGTCAACAATTCAGCACCGAATTGGCACAATGCTTTGACGCTGCCGGCCAGTCCAGTGGCCACAGCCGGAGAAAGCAGGGTGCCTGCCGGTGAGGATGCGAATTTGTCTTTCACCGCATCGATGAATTTGTCCGCCGCATCACCCTGCTGCAGCAGGACCAAGCCCGGATTGGTGCAAAACTGACCGGTGCCCATTAGCACGCTAGTGACGAATTCGCCGACAATCTCATCACCGCGCTCCGCCAAAGCCCCCGATGTAATCACGACGGGATTGACGCTAGAAAGTTCTAGGTAGATCGGCTTGCCTGCTCGATCAGCAGCCGCTTTCAACGCCAAGCCAGCGGATCGACTGCCGGTGTACCCAGTCGCACCGACGCGGGGATCAGATACCAGCCGTTCCCCGTCAGCGTGTGAGGTGCGATACAACAATTGGACCGTCGCCGCGGGAAGCCCAGTTTCCTGAAGAGCCTCAGCAGCCTGCTCGGCAAACAGCCGAGTCGTTTCGGGATGGGAGCTATTCGCCTTTCCAATGACTGGATTTCCTGCCGCAATCGCTGCTGCAAAATCGCCACCCGAAACGCTGCCAAATGCAAAGGGAAAATTGTTCGGACCGAAAACACAAACTGGCCCGAGTGACTCATAGCAGGATCGAATCCCAGCCGCAGTGTCGATCGTCGGCAATGCCCAACTGCCGGAACGACAAGCCGCAGCCGCGGCTCGTAACTGGTTGCTGGTTCTTGGCAACTCAACATCAGCCAAACGCGGGCTCTTCCCGAGTCCGGTTTCACTAAAAGCCGCCTCCACCAACGCATCTCTCGCGGCGTCAATACGATCAGCGTATCGTTCCAAGAAATCGGCAATCTTGCAGGCTGGCAGTTGCCGCAATTGTTTCGCCGCCTCGACGGCTGCATTCAAGGCAGCATCACAATCGTCCCAAGAACTGACAGGAAACTCAGCCACCAAGGTCTCATTCTTGTTCGGATCCGTCGCTTGAAAAGTGGATTGATAGTTTGCGTTGCGCCACTGACCGGCAACCAGAACAGGACGGACGGTGGAAGTCGCTGTCGACATGAGAAAACCTATTACGATGGAATGAGACGAAGCAAAGGGATGCTAAAGCACAAAGTCAAAAACAAAACAATTCAAAATCGAAAAGAGGAATCAGACTGTCCAAACATTGGATCAAGTTCAAATCGCTCGAATCGAATCCGCTAACAGATGGTCTTTCACAAACTTCACCTTTCGAGATGAAGGGTTCTGATCGGCCTGCGGCCATCCACTTCTAATAAACTTTCAAGGACCAAATGGTTGTCCGCCTTTACCCAAAATTGGATACCCTGCTCGAACTCAAAGACCCGCACCATGGATCGTCGAACCGGAGTGCCGGATTAACCTTGAACCACGGGATTTGACAAAGTCCCAATACCCTCGATCGTGATATGAATCGTATCACCGGGCAGCAGTGTAAATTCCGATGTTGGGACAATCCCCGTGCCAGTCATCAAGAAAGCCCCGTTTGGAAAGGAGTTATCACGCCCCAACCAGGCAACCAAATCTTCAAACGAGCGGGCCATTTCAGCAGCCGACGTCTGCTGATCAAACACCAGCTGGCCCTCGCGTTGAATTTTCAAATCGACGCCAATCGATTCCGGCGGCGGCATCGTTTCAAAAAGCGTGATCCACGGGCCCAAGCCAGCACATTGGTCGTAACACTTGGCTTGAGGCAGATACAAGGGGTTCTCGCCTTCAATGTCGCGAGAGCTCATGTCATTGCCGACGGTGAGCCCAACGATGTCTAATTTTGCGTTGAGGACCAGAGTGACTTCAGGCTCTGGAACATTCCAGGTCGCATCGGCACGGATCCGCAGTGGTTGCCCGTGCCCACTGACACGATTTGGTGTCGCCTTGAAGAACAACTCGGGACGATCAGCTTCGTAAACTCGATCGTAACACGACGCTGCCGCCTCAGATTCCTCCATTCGAGCAGTTTGGCTTCGCTTATAAGTCACCCCAGCCGCCCAGACCTCCTGGTTATCAATCGGCGGCAACCAGCGAATTGATTCATCGATCAAAATCGGGTCTTCTGCCGTAAACGTTTGCAAAACCGATAACGGATCATCCAAGGCAAGGATCGCTGCGAGAGATGGATAATCTCCCAACTGTAGCGGAAACAATCGATTTTTTTCGACGCGGGCGACGCGGACCTGATCGGACGGCGTGAGAATTTTTGTTACGTTCATGGCCACAAGGATATCGAATTTTTATCGACTCGGGGAGCATTCATGCGCAATCATCGATCCAGAAGGGTTGGCCGAATGTCTGTCTGGCTGGGGATCATTGTTGCCGCCGCCGCGGTCCTGATCGCTCTTGTGATCTGGCAAGGAGGGGCTCAGCCGAATGGGAATGGCGGCGGAAACGGCGGAGGGGGCAAAAACGGCACCGCAAGTCCCCTGCTGTCGCTGACTCGTACCGCCCTGGCGGCGACCGAGAACTTGGAGACGGACGAGGCCGAAGATGCCTGGGCCTCGCTCCGCGAGCAACTGCCCCAAGACGAATCGATCGCTCTGAATCACGCCATCAACCGTGTCTTGAGAGTCGATCAATTGTCTGCCCAAGCGACAAATGCCGCGTTAGGGGATGAAGAGAAAAAAGCAGCCCGCCGTCAACTTGCTGTTGCGATCCCGGCAGCACGTGAATCCATCGAGGATTACGCGACGGTGACGACAGATAACGTGATGCCTCGCTGGCTGCAGGCAAGAATTGATTTGCATGAGGCATCCTTGATGCTCGGCTTCTTGACGAAGTCACAGCGGCAGGATGTTTACACACGATTGTCTAACGCAATCAATGGGGAAATCGGCAAGGATGCTCGCTCCATCATGCTTGGCGGAACATTGATTGGCGTTGTGCAACAGATGGAAGATCCAATCGATGGTTTGCCGTCGGACTTATTGAACGATGCTGCCAAGACGATCAGTGCATTATCGAATCAACATCCTGATAATCTGTTTTTCGCGTTGCGTGCCGCGAGACTGAACATCGATCGCCAAGATAAACAAGCCGTCGAGTTCATTCGTCGAGCCCAGAGTTTAGCAACTGCGATCGAACCATCCATACGCCGAGAAACCAAGCCGATCGGAGTCACCCCGGACGAATTGGTCCAACAAATCCTAACCGCCATCGAAGAGAATGATTGGCTCGAAGCAGAGACCAGGATGCTGCTGTGGTTCAACGTGCTCAACAGCACCGAAATCGTAAAAACTGATCGGCGACGTGCCTCCCCTCATCCACTCGATCGCCTGAGTTTTGAAACGTTGCGTCGATTGTCGGCGGAGGCCGCTGCAAACTCACCTCTGGAGGTCGGGCAAGCCCCCTTGGCGTTCGAGGAAACCAGGATTGAGGGGTCTGATGCCGCCGTGACAATTCAACCGATTGATTTTGACATGGATCTCGACCTCGATCTGGTCAGTGTCAACAATGCGAACACTCTCATGCTTTGGGAAAACCAACAAGAGGCAAACCAGCAGGCTTGGAACAAGAAAGGTGAAGTAAAACTGAAACACTCCGCGACCGGACTGATCGCCGCCGATCTTTTCGTGGTTGACAGCAGCGATCCCGAGCGATTGAGAGTTCGCCTTCGCAATGAGAACGAATCCGAGAAACCCGATTATGGAGCGAGCTCCCGTCACGAGACCATCCAAAACCTAATTGCCTACGGCAAAGACGGCGTCAGTGTGATCCGCGTCGACGGCCGAGTCGACAGCGATGAAGCGGTGCTGGAAGTGGTCGACACGCCCACGGGCCTGGAAGACGTCACAGGTGTCATCACCGCCATCGCAGGCGACTTGGAGGCCGATGGCGATATTGACCTCGTGTTCGCGACGGAATCTGAGGGAGTCAGGATGTTCGCCAATCGGGGAAATCGAACCTTCTTTGAAGTGCTTCCCGGCACCGACAATTTCTCGCGTGAAGATCACGTGGTATCGATGGCGATTGCTGACGTTGATCGCGACCTAGATCTCGACATCGTATCGCTGCACGCCAGTGGAAAAGTCGCCTTGATCGAAAACCTGTTGCATCTGCAATTCCGCGGTCGCGTGCTGCCAGAAATCGGGGTAATCGAGGGGGCCAACTCGGTATCCGTTCACGATATTGATGGCAACGTTTCGTGGGACCTGGTCATCACGGGACCGAGCGGCAGTCATGTCGTCTTCTCGCAAACGGCCGATGCTGCAGCTTGGACCGTCGAACGGACTGAATCTGCAAGTCAATCAGCCACCAATGCCATCATCGCTGACTTGAACAACGATTCTTGGCAGAACCTTGTGTCACTCTCCAAATCTAGCCAAACCTGCTCACTCGGACCGTGGGGATTTGGACCAGAGGGCTGGAACCCGATGCCGGGATTCGGATCGATCCAATCGCCAGTTGCTGTCGATCTGAATGGCGATGGTCGGATAGATGTTGCCGCGATTGGTGACCGTGGAATCCAGCTATTCACGAACCAAACCGACGCCGGACATTACTTGGATGTTCGCTTTCGCGGAATTGATGACAATGCCAGTGGCCGGGTGAATCACTACGCATTGGGCAGCGTACTAGAACTTCGATTTGGCCCTCACTACCGAGCACAAATCGTAACCACTCCGTCGACGCACTTCGGCATCGACGGCTTCACCGATTCGGGAACCCTGCGAGCCATATTGCCCAACGGACTTTCACAAACGATCCGCGATCCAGATGTCGATTCATTGGTCGAAGAGGAACAGACCCTCAAAGGTTCCTGCCCCTATTTGTATGCCTGGGACGGCGAAAAATTTGTCTTCAAAACTGATTGCCTCTGGGCCGCCCCGCTCGGCTTACAAGTCGCCCGTGGCGTCGTTGCAAAAGACCGGCCTTGGGAATATCTCAAAATCGACGGTTCAGATATCCGACCCCGCGGTGACCGTTACGAGTTCCGTATCACTGAAGAACTCTGGGAGGTCGCTTACTTTGACAAAGTTGCTCTCAGCGTCGTGGACCACCCTGCTGGAACAGAGATTTGCACCAACGAAAAGGTGGGACCACCAGAAATCGCAGAGCCGACCATTTTTGCCTTCGCGACCGGAGAGTTGCATAATACCGATTCTGCCGTCAACAAACTCGGCAATGATGTGAGTGAGCAGCTTGCCCGCAACGATTCTGATTATGTCAAAGGTTTCAAACGCAGGTTTCGGCAAGGATTGTGCCCACCGCACTGGGTCGATCTTGATTTCTCCACCGCTGTCCAAAAAGAAGTTCGAGAGGATTCGAAACTTTACTTAGTCCTGACCGGCTGGATTTTACCGACCGACACCTCTCTGAACATCCAGATCGACCAAAACCCGTCACTCGGCCCGATTGAATTCCCCTCCGTTTGGGTACCCGACAGCAACGAGGCAAACGGATGGAGAAAGGCCATTCCCTACACTGGATTCCCGGGTGGTAAAACGAAAACAATCGTCGTCGATGTCACCGATGTATTGATCAAAGAAGATCCACGACTTCGGGTTCACACCTCGGCACAGATTTATTGGGATTCCGCAAAACTCGCGATTCAATCAGAGGTAGCGAAATTCCATACAGAAAGTGTTCCGTTGCTGGCCGCTGAAGTAACGTCTCACGGTTACTCCAAGCGAATCCGCACCAACCCGACGCAGCCGGAATGGTACGACTACCAACAAGCGACGACCACGCCACGGTGGCCACCTTTACGAGGTAAACTGAGTCAGTTTGGCGATTGCACCAATCTAGTCCGGGAATGGGACGACGAGATGGTGGTGATCAGTGGCGGCGATGAGATTCGATTGGAGTTTTCACTCCCACAAACCAAACTACCCCAAGGATGGGTTCGCGACTTCGTTTTACACAGCGTTGGTTGGGACAAGGATGCCGATTTGAACACGCTGGCTGGTCAATCGACAATGCCGCTTCCCCACCGGGAAATGACTGAGTACCCACCCGTCGCAGCGGGCGAAGAAATCTCCTCCGTGCGACGGAAACGAAACGAACAGCACCTTCAGCGAACCCAGTCATTTCGCGACTTCTGGCATCGTTAATTGAACTCCCGGCAGCGACAGCAAAAGTAATCCCCCGGATCGGTTCGGCACCCGATCTCGCGAAATCATTCGTTCACCCCAACGCTCCCAACCCCAAATCGCTCGAGTCGCTGGTGATTCCAGCTGGGGCAGCAGAGCGAAGATAGAAAAGAGAGGTGAAGCGGTGTGAAATGGGCGAACGAATCGCGGTTCTATCGAGTGCCGACAGTTTCGCCATATCTAGGCTGACAGGGATCTGCACGCTGGTGCTGCGATCCAGCGAGTGAGCCCGATGGAAGACGAGCAAACACTCGCAAAGGCGTAAAACGCAGCATTTTAGGATCTGAGTGCGACAATTAGGCCCACTCAGCAAACCATTTGACGACTAGAACCGTCTTATCAATTGTTAAGTTCTCTCCTCGCCCGCGGCAATCGCTAATGGATGATTCCACCGGTACCCACAAGCCGGCTTCTCCGCTCAAGAAAAAGAAGCCACCCGTGCGCGTCGTCTCATCGCGGCTACGGGCGGTGTTGTACGTCGTATTGACACTATTCGGTGTTTTGGTGGCGAACGGCCTCTATCTCACCTCGATCACCTGGATCCAGTTCTTTACAGGGCGGGTCCTGGAAACCCACTTCTACCAAATGATGTTCCTGATCCATTTAGGATTGGGGCTGCTGCTTATCTTGCCGGTGATCGGTTTCGGTGCACTGCACATGTGGCGAGCACGAAATCGCCGTAATCGCCGGGCGGTCAAGATCGGCTACGCCTTGTTTGCTGCCTCCCTGCTGATTTTGGCAAGCGGACTGTTGCTCATGCGAGTCGGCTCATTCGCCATTGTGAACCCGGGCACCCGAAACCTTGTTTACTGGGCTCACCTGCTGACCCCCTTGGCCGTCATCTGGCTGTACTGGCTGCACCGCCTTGTGGGGCCGCGGATCAAATGGCAAATCGGTCGACGAGTCGCACTAGCGATCGGCTTGTTTGTCGCAGCGATGGTTTCGTTCCAGGCCTCCGACCCACGAATCAGCGAAGACAAATCCCCAGAGCAAGGGGCACAGTATTTCGAACCTTCCCTGGCGACGACAGCGACGGGAAAATTCATTGCCGCCGAGACGCTAATGAACGACGAGTACTGCTTGAAGTGTCATCAAGACATTTACGACTCGGCCTTGCACAGCGCCCACAAACTGAGCAGTTTTAATAATCCGGCGTACCGGGCGTCGGTTCGGGAGACGAGAAAAGTTGCGACGGATCGATCTGGCACGCTGCAGTCGTCACGTTGGTGCGCAGGCTGTCATGACCCGGTACCATTTTTCTCAGGCAAATTCGACGACCCCAACTACGACGACGTGTTTGACCCAACAGCCCACGCCGGGATCAGCTGTGCTGTTTGTCACGCGATCCAATCCGTCGACAGTCATGTTGGAAATGCGGATTACACGATCGACGAGCCCAAACATTATCCGTTCGCCTATAGCGATAACCCCCTGCTGCAGGAACTAAACGGGTTGATGGTGAAGGCCAAACCGGCGTTCCATAAACATGAGATGCTAAAACCGTTTCACAAGACAGCCGAATTTTGCGGAACGTGCCACAAAGTATCCTTGCCGGGTGAGGTAACGAATTACAAGGATTGGCTGAGAGGTCAAAACCATTACGATAGCTACCTATTGAGTGGTGTTTCAGGTCATGGAGCACGAAGTTTTTATTATCCTCCAAAGGCGCAGACGAATTGCAACGAGTGCCATATGCCGGCGATGGCCAGCAACGAATTCGGCGCCAAATATATGGAGGACATCGGTGAACTTGGTGTCCATAACCACGCGTTCCCAAGCGCAAACTCGGCACTCTCCTACTGGACTGGTGACGAGGAAGGGATTGAGAGACACCGTGAATATCTCAAAGGCACGCTGCGAGTCGATCTGTTTGGCCTTCGGCAGGATGCATCGATCGATGGTGAGTTGATCGCACCACTCGGTGCGGAGGTTAAAGTCAAAGCTGGTTCGCACTATCTGATCGAAACAGTGTTGCGTACTATGTCCCTGGGACATCACTTCACACAAGGGACCACCGACTCGAATGAGATTTGGATTGAGCTGACGGCAATGCAGGGCGATCGCGTCATCGGGCACAGCGGCCATCGCGATGAACGAGAAGCTGTCGACCCGTGGTCACATTACGTCAATACATTCCTACTTGATCGCGATGGCAATCGAATCAATCGTCGCAATGCGCACGATATCTTCACGCCTCTCTACAGCCACCAGATTCCACCCGGCGCTGGCCAATCAGTTCATTATCGGCTCGCTGTACCGGACGATTCGCCCGACGATATTGTCGTGACCGCGCGGCTGTTGTACCGCAAATTCGACACCGAGTACCTAGACTTCATCCGACGGGATCGTGACCCAGAAAAAGACCCGCTCGATCTTGGGCAACCGGGAGACCCCAATGATCTCCCGATCATCGAAATTGCATCTGATCGACTCGTGATGAAAGTAGTTCAGCGCGAGAGCGGCCAAGAGGATAGAAACAGTGGCGTAAACGAGGAACCAGCCGAGTCCAAAGTGGCGGATACGGATACTCATCCTCTGTGGCAGCGTTGGAATGACTATGGCATTGGACTACTTCTGAAGGGAAAAGCAGAACTGAAGCAAGCGGCTGAGGCTTTCCGAATGGTAGAAAGTCAGGGCCGATACGATGGTCCTTTGAATTTGGCACGAGTCCAATTCGCCGAAGGAGACTTGAACGGTGCAACGGAATCACTCCGGCGGGCAGAGCAGATGGATCCGCCCCCACCCAGCTGGACTCTCGGTTGGTTGAGCGGCATGGTCAATCGACAACAAGGTAATCTCGAGCAGGCAGCCGAATCGCTACGCGGTGTCCTGCAAACAAAAGTCCCCGAACGAGGCTTTGATTTTTCGAAGGATTATCAGATCCGCAATCAACTCGGCCTGACGTTAATTGATTTGGCTCAAAGAGCAGAGGTCCAGGGTGACGAAGAAGGCTTCCGCAACACTCTGCAGGACGCTCGCGAGCAGTTTTTGCAGGTATTGGAGACCGATTCCGAAAATGTAACCGCTCACGCAAACTTGGCAGAAATTTACGCATTGCTCGAGGACAACGATCAAGAGAGTCACCATCGGACACTTCACATGCGTTACAAACCAGATGACAATGCAGCGGAAGTTGCCATTCCTGCGGCCAGGCGGCGTTATCCCGCCGCCAATCATGCTGCGGAAGCACTGGTGATCTACGATCTGCAACGCATCGAGCCGCAATCCAGGTAGTGTTGAATTGAATAGCGATGAAATGAAAACCGGTCCGAACGACCCGGAATCTGGTGAACAAGACATCGAAAACGATGCAGTCATCGGACAAGCTCTTCGTGGCTCGCTCATCGTGTTTACCCTCCTGGCACTCCCGGTCATCGGGATTTTAATTTTCTTAAATATCGAAAAACGCGAAGCCGATTCGACCGAAGTCGAGGTGAGTTTGCCGACCGAGCGGACCGCCAACGAGC
>JAYZAR010000178.1:0-5704 GCA_036339635.1 Planctomycetota bacterium
GTCTCGGTGATTGGGGGGACTTCACATCCGAATGGCTGGTCGATGGGGGGGCACGATACCGGTGACATCTTTTTAACCGGCGCCAAGTATCAAACCGGCTCGTTTGTGAACACAATTTCATTGGACCAGTTTGTTGCTGACCAGATTGGTAACGACACTCGTTTTGGATCGCTTACGCTTTCCAGCGATGGTGGTGTGGGTGAGCCGACTCGATCGATGACATTGGCATTTTCGCGTGAAGGGCGACCCATTCCTGCGCTCTCCAGCCCCCGACAGATCTACGATCGTTTGTTCGGAGAGGAGCAAGGATCGAGTGCCTTGCAACGACGTCGACGTTTGGAAAATAACGTTAGTATTTTGGACCGGGTTTTGGAACATTCCAAGGATTTAAATCGACGCCTGGGAAAACAGGATCAGCGGAAACTTGATGAGTACCTGTCGTCGGTGCGAGCGGTGGAACAACGGGTTGATCGCGCGCAGTCCTGGCTCGAGATTCCGAAACCAACTGTCGCTGAGGACACGCTTGATCTGGAAGCCACACAAGAAGGTCCTAGGGAATACATCCGAGCCATGTATGATTTGATGTCGCTTGCGTTTCGAACCGATTCGACACGGGTTGCGACCTATATGCTTGGTCAGGTCGCGGGTGCAACTACGATCGCCAATGCGTTTCCTGCTTGTTTGGGCTTGCCCGGTAATTGGCATGGGTTGGCCCATGGCGCCGGCAAGAAGGGTGGGGCTGAAAAACTCGGCCGCTTTGATCAAGTCTTGGCACAGAATCACGCGAGATTCTTGCAAAGTTTAGCGGACGCGGGAGAAGGAGACGGCTCGGTTTTAGACCACACACTTGTCCTATACGGGTCAAGTAATAGTCGGACCCACAACAATCACAACTATCCTTTGTTGCTGGCAGGAGGGCGCAGATTGGGCGTCAAGCATGGTCAATACCTTCGCTACAACGAACGAGAAATGCGTCTCTCGAACTTGTTCCTTACAATGCTGGATCGACTTGGAATCCCAGCAGAGCAATTCGCCGATAGCACCGGCGAATTTACGGATATCCTCGCATAAGCATGTGCCTGCTTCTTTTTTCTAAGCTGACTGACCAAAATTAGATTGTTTCGACCATGAGATTAATGATCGGCTGGATCGTAGCAGTGTTGGCCTGTACCCCCATTTTTGGTCAAGGTTGGCCACAGGGAGCTGGCCCAAGCGGATCTTATGTGATGCTTGGTAATGCACCCTCCACTTGGAGTGTGGTGCAGGATGACAACTTGGCGTGGGTCCGTTCGCTGCCGGAGACTGGTCAGAGCACAATCGTGATTGCTGATGGAAAGTTGTTCTATACGTGTTACCAGAAACAAGAATCTGATCGCGAATTAGCCGCCAACGTGGTCGCCTACTGTGCTGACGCAAAGAGTGGAGAGGTGTTGTGGCAGAAACTGATTGAGGCGAAGTACCCGCTGCGAATGAGTGGTTGCTTTGCCGACAGCACGTCACCGCCAGCGGTGACCGACGGAGAACGTGTCTGTTTTTTCAATGCCTCGGGGACGGTCGTCTGCTGCGACATGGATGGTGAGGAGCTTTGGCGTCGCGAGACGATGGCAGCGGGACGTTCGCAGCCTTTTCTGGTTGATGGCAGGGTGGTGTACACGAAGTTGTCGATCATGCCCGAAGGCGGAAAATTTGGGCATGACAACAAGAATGCACCGCAAGCCAAGTGGACACAACTCGAGGCATTCGATTTGGCGACTGGCGCACCAGCTTGGGTTTCTGACTGTGGTGTGAACATGGGTGCAATCCCGATGTTGCAGAAAATGACGGATGGTCGTGAGGTGATTGTGGTGGGCCGTGGTGGCGGCCACTCTCCGCCCGAACGTCCGCTGGGCGTTTCGATGATTGACGCCACTGATGGACAAACGTTATGGACGCTGCCGCTGCAAGATTTCATGTCTACCCAGACGTTTCCCGTTGCCAACGATCAAACGCTCGTTTTTCATGGTCCAGAGCACCTTTGGGTTGATGCAGTGGGGGAAGTTGTCAGACGCGTCAACTTTTGCACGAATGTCTCGGTACGACGATGGGATGATGACAGCTATGTCGACGCCATCGAAACATTCAAGTATCCGCTTGGAAAGGGAAGAGCAATCACGCAACAGTCGAACCTATTGGTAGGACCCTACCACTACTTTCGCGCATACAAGCATCCATACTTAGGTCGTCTGCATGTAGAAACCGGCAAGGTTGAGTATCTGCAATTGCCCGTGCAATTGATCCGAACTGTGGGGCAAGAAGATCAATTGGTGTGGAAGCAGAAACACGGCAGCTTTGTCCCGGCTGACATGAAGAACAACGATGGATTCGTCGTCATGGGCGACAAAAGGTCTCGCATCAATACATGGGGGCACCATGCATCGCCAATTATGACCGTGGTTGGAGAGCATCTTTACCTGCCAACGATGTCGGGGACGGTCTATTGCATTCGTTGGGCTTCGGACAAGCTTGATGAACGAGCGATCTCAGCGATTAATGATTTGGGGCCGGCCGGTCCGACGTGGAATCGTGCCAGTCTTAGCTTTGCTGACGGCCGACTGTATGCGCACACGAGCAAGCAGTTACTGTGCATCGAGTCTCTTGGAGAGACGAACTCGAATTGAAATCAATGCGGCAAGGGTCGAGAGGGGCCGCTAAAGTCTCTTGCGTGAGCTGCCGGTATTCGTGCCATGATCACACTGGTGTCTTCAGCGTTTCGATTTCGACGCTCATTGCGACGCTGCTAGGAACTCATGTGACTGTCGCTAACCATCAATGTCTGATATCGATTTCGATGCGAATTACAAATTGCTGGGGGTCCCGCCCGCTGAACAGGCGCCCAAAAAATATCGGTTGTTGGGTGTCACGATTTTGAATCGGAGCCTAAGGTCATTGAGGCTGCGGTTTAGCGGCAAATCTCGCATGTTCGGACCCGCAGTCTGGGGCTCTCTTGCAGAGCGGTTTCAGGAATTGTTCAGTGAGTTGGTGATCGCGTGGGGACGACGACGCGATACGGTTTTGGCTTGAGTGAATCGCGACTGAATCGAGATGGGTGGTCAAAAGCGAATTCAGACAACCAGGCTCATGAAGGGAGACTAAAACAGACGTTTCCGTAACGTGTTGTATGGCACGCATGGCAACGTGTGGAAGTGGTGCCAAGACTGGCACGGGAAATACTCTCGCAGCGATGTGGCGGATCTTAAAACGGCAGCGGAGAGTTTACTAAAGGTGGTTCGTGGCGGTAGCTGGTTTAATGCCATCAGCTTCAGTCAATCTGTAAGTCGCGCTCACAGCAAGCCCGATCGACGGGGCAACAATGACGGATTCCGAGTCGCTCGAGAATTGATCGACGAGCTAATCGAGTGATTGAATTAGCGACCGGACCATGGGATCGAATACGATCATCGATTCTAGTGAGCTAAGCAGACTGGTTGATAAGAAAAGCCCAGCATCCGTCACAGTCGGCTAGGTCGCACAACATGACCTGTTTTAGTTGACCAGTTGTGGGCTTCGACGCACCTGATCAATGAGACTGCTGATGGTGGCCGAATCATGCCCGACCCGTTGAGCAACGGATCGAATCGTCTTGATTTCGTAACGCGTCAATTTTCCATCGGCCAACGCAATCTTGATCAAGTTCGATAGGTGTTCATCGGAACTTATCGCAGCAGTCGCGTGAGTCGCTTGACTTTGAGCACGCTGGATCATCTGTTGGGTTTTTTCTTCGCTCCAGCGATGCTTATCTGCCCATTGACGCAGCAACGCATCCTCTTGATCAATCACCTGATTGTCTTGCAGTGCGAGTTGGGCTAGTTCGAGGAATTCGAGATCCTTCATATCGTCGGGACGAAGCGAACGACCGAATTGTTGATCGAGACTTTGCTGGATTTGATGCTTTGTGTTGCGGCTTCGGTTTCCCAGGTAGAAGATTCCTGCGATTGCGAAACCGCCTAGCAGCACGAGGATGATCGGGTGCGCGATCAAATAACTGCTAACAATGGTGATCGCGGCAATGGGAAGTCCGATCACTAGGGCCAGTAAAAATGAGCCCGCCTCGGCAATCGGGCCAATGATGGGGATCGCAATCAGGAATCCAAAGATCGTGGAGAAAAAGATAAATAGACCACCGACGAGACTGAGGGTGCCCACGCCACGCACGATCCATTTAATCTTGGCAATGTACCGCTTCATGCTGGCTAACGCCTCGTCCCGCTGGCCAGCAACGAGATAGTGCAAAACTCCCGAATCTTGAATCAAGGCGTTGATGAAACCGGTGCGTTGATTGGATTTGTCCGCAACTCCCATGCCTAGTGCAGAATTATCCCCCGCAGCAAATTTGCCAAAGTAAGTCGCTGTTGCTGGAATTGGGATTCCTGTGTAACTGACGCGTTCATCACCAAGTTGATTCGCTTTCCCCTTCGCAAGGTAAAAATAGTCTTGCTTAGGAGAGAGCTTTTCATTGACGAGTTTTAGTTTCGGCAGGGACACGCTCTCGTATGGATCAACAAACTCGATCCAGTCGCTTTTGATCACCAAATCCCCGATTTGGTAATTCGGCGGAACGAAGCGGTGCGATGCAAGCTGTTGTTGGATACCGTTATTTCGAGAATTACTTTCAAGAGTGCTGGACCACTTCATGTTCCAGGTCGTGCCGTCATCATCCTCGTCTTCTTGCCATGCATAGATCTCGGCACGGCGATTAACGACAAGATAGCCCTGGAAATTCTCAACGTATTCTCCGCGAAATGACATGTCTTGGTCCATGTTGCCCGTGTGCGAAATCAGTTCTCCGTCCTCGGCGTCTCCGGGAGATTGTATAGCGGTCGTGTTACGGGCGGCTTTGTAGAAATCGAAGCGGGCCTCGTTCTGCCACATTGCTGTTACTGCAGCGATTGCGATCGCCGGACCAATGAAGACACCTGCCCAGCGACTTCGTTTACTATTTGCCATTTTGCACCCATCATTTCAAAGAGCCAACATCCGTCGGTATCGTAATTGATTCTCTCAGGAGATGCTCGGAAATCCCAGCATCACCAAGGCCCTGGGCAAACGACCCAATATCAGTGCCCAAATGCACGTTTGCTGTTGCGTTCTGGTGGGCGCTGGTGGGGATTCGTGACTGCACAACGCGGATCGATTTGGGGATCGCTGGTGGTGCTGGCAATGGTTGTTGATTGGAGACTGCCATCATAAATGTGGAAGTCACCGCATCACGGTGGCCCCACTCGCCCGTCCTGTATATTTGGTCCTTGACTCACGCAATGTTTTGATTCGGTGGGCAAGTGCTCTGCTCATCTGCCGCGTCTTCATGGTCGCTGGGTGTGCTCAATAAAAAACGGGGCATCCCGCGATGGCGAGAAACCCCGTTGTTTATCAGTGCGGATGAGAGGACTAGAACCTCCACGCCCGTGCGGGCACTAGAACCTGAATCTAATTCAAGAGTGTGCGAAACACGGGAAACCCCGAAAAATACGGACTTTCTCAAACTACTAAACCGCTGAAACAGGACTGAAACCGACTCAACGGGTGTGCCAGGTGTGCCGAAATTGTTACGCCAGTAGTGGTATGTACTACACACTCGGTAAATATTGCAGAATATTTAGTCGGTAGAGTGAATGTGAGTTTCCCTACATAAATGCAGAGCAGAGCGATCACAAAACCAAAGACAACT
>JAYZAR010000179.1:0-8235 GCA_036339635.1 Planctomycetota bacterium
ATGGCTCACCGTCGGCTGGGGCAACTCTTCAATCGTCAGGGTCGGCGGCATGAGGCGGCGGTCCACATTCGGGAGCTCTGCAAACTAGGAGACTTTCGCCAGGACGAATTGCATGCGTTAGTCATCCTGAGCGACGCCATGTCGAGCGAACCGAGTGCACAAGCGAATGCCACGACGGACTACACTCCCATCGGACCGTCAGGAAAAGCCCGAATTCTTTTTACCGAACGTCGATATGCCGAAGCGGCTGACTTGTTACGCCACGCAATCGCGGCTGGCGATGCACCACCCGCGATCAACGCATTTTATGGCCGAGTTCTTGCCGAGGCCCAGGACGACGAAACATTTCAGACTTGGCTAAACGGACTCACTGACCTCGAAACGATCAGTCAGTTCTCGGAATACTGGTCAGCGATCGCAACCCATCTGGCGGGGCGTCAGCAACACGAAGCGGCGGCGAGGGCGTTTCTCGAAGCGCTCGATCGAGATCCGACCGACTTTCGCTCGATGAATCGTCTCTACCAGATGCTCACTTTGCTTGGAAAATCAAAGGATGCAGATCAATGGGAAAAGCGTTGGAATTCAAATCGCAAAGTACTACTGGCAAACAATGATATCTCAGACAGTCAAACGCCAAACGTCGAAGCAATGGATGAAATAGCTTCTCAACTGTCGGGGCTGGGACGAAACCTGGAAGCCGTACTCTGGAAGTCGCTCGAAGCCTACCATCGAGAGCTACCAAGAGACGCATTGGAGCATTGGAATCGCGAACGTCAAAAATTAGTCGCGGCGGGAACCGATTTCCCCAAACGCAACAAGCGGATCTGCGACATGCAACTCACGGCCTTTGCGATGCCCAACATGAAGAACCTGCGTGAATCATCGATCGATCGGTTGGGCGATCGCGTCACATTTATTTCTCAAGCGAATCCGGCTCAATTCCGAAATACCGCGGCTGAGGTCGGTTTGACACATCGGTACGAACTCGCACCGCAGCCACTGGAATCCGGTTTTTCGATGTACCACCAAACGGGCGGAGGTGTCGCGATCATCGACTATGACCAAGATGGCAATCCCGATCTTTACTTTGCCCAAGGTGCTGCGGCCCCGCCAGATTTCATCGCTGAACAATCGAATGGCTTATGGCGAAACCTCAGCGGGAAAGTCATTGATGTCACAGATCTCTCCGGTGCAATGGATCGACACTACACCATCGGCTGCACCGCAGGCGATTGGAACCAGGATGGCTTCCCTGATTTGGTGACAGCCAATATTGGCACAAATCAACTCTTGATCAACAACGGCGATGGCACCTTCACGACTCGCGCGATACCTGGCGGTGAAAACCTTGAACGCATGCCAGCATCGGTCGCAATTGGTGATTTAAACGGAGACAACCTGCCCGATTTGGTCGAGGTAAATTACATCCAAGATTCGGATATTGCGATGCTTCCCGAACGCGACGATTCGGGACGTGTCATCGAAGCAGTCGGCCCGGCTGACTTTGCGGCTGTTCAAGACCGAATCGGTATTAACGATGGCAGCGGAGCAATTCGCTTTGACTCAATCGGTTCGGAATCATCCGAGGCGTTTCGCGGACTTGGGGTCGTGATCGCCGACTTCGATCAGCAGCCGGGTAACGATATTTTTATCGGGAACGACAAATCGCCCAACCAACTGTGGGTGCGTAATCAAGATTCCCAGCAATGGATCGATGTTGCGATGATTACCGGTGCCGCCTACTCGTTTGACGGCGGCGGGACGGCCAGCATGGGAATTGCCGCTGGTGACTTTGACCATTCAGGGACCCTTGACCTACACGTCACAAATTTCCAGAACGAGAACGTCTGCCTGTATCTTGGCATGAATGGCTTTTTCCAAGATCGTGCCGCCCAGTTTCGCCTTGGTGTCCCGAGTTACCGAGTACTCGGCTTTGGGTCACAATCACTTGACTACGACAATAACGGACTGCTCGATCTCGCTGTGACAAACGGACACATCGACAACTATGCGAAAATGAGTGGACCATTTCGACAACGATCACAGCTGTTCGCCAATCTGGGAAAGCAGTTTCAGGAAGTCACCGTCGCGGATCCGTCCGGCTATTGGTCCCAGCCTCATCTTGGACGAGCGATGGCGAGAATCGACTTCAATCGAGATGGCAAAAACGACTTAGTCGTCACACACTTGAATGAACCCTCGGCACTACTGATGAATGAATCGAAAACGCCGGGCCATTGGCTGCAACTGCGACTGGTCGGGGTCGAAAGTGAACGAGACGCGGTGGGTACCAAGGTCACTGTCGAAGCGGAGGAACGTCGCTGGACCGAATGGGCGATCGGTGGCGATGGCTATCTCTGCCGCAACGAAGCAGTCGTCTCCTTTGGCCTGGGTACGGCGACGAAGATCGATCGCGTGCAGATCCAATGGCCGAGTGGAACGAACCAGACCCTAAACAATGTCGGTATCGATCATCGGATTTTGGTGGTCGAAACAGATAACACTTGGTTTGAGCTTGAACGATGAGGCTGTAATCATGATGAGCCTGGTGCTTCCAAAGCGTTCGAGAACAATCTCGATCATCATCAAACCACTGATTCTGACACTCACGTTGAGCTTCGGGATACTACCCCAAGCGGGTTGCGAGACGGATGAAACCCCGATCACACCCGTACCAGTGAAATCCGAACCGTCGTCGACCGGCCGTATGGAATCAGAATCGTTTAATCGATCAAAGCCATTCAGTAACACCCAGTCAGCCGAAACAGCCAAACAATCACCAGTAACCGACACCTCACAATCACGACCCAACGCAAACGCCGCCCCCCCCAACAAGATCGTCAATCGCAATGCTGAGCTCGAATCGATCGGTCAGTTGGTGGCCAGCGGCGATGTCACTTCGGCTGAATCAAAGCTCAAATCGTTGCTCATTCGAGACCCAACTGACGCGGAAGTCATTTTTCGTTTGGCGATGCTCGTTGCCAATCGAAATGATCTCGCGCAAGCGATCGAACTGCTTGATGCAATTCCAGCCGACCATCCGGATGCAGGACTACCCGCGCTAGGCCAATCAGCCGATTGGTGTTTTTTCTTAGAACGGTACCGGGAAGCCGAAGAACGCTACCTAAAGATTTTGAAAGTCGTTCCGCTGGCGAGCCAAGCGCATCGTAATTTGGCGTATCTTTACAACCGCCAAGGTCGCCGCCATGAAGCGGCCACGCATATTTATCAATTGTGTCGCCAGGGCGATGTCCAGCAGGATGAACTCCACGCACTGATCCAACTGAGCGATGCGATGTACACGCCACAGGGACAGGTTCCAGGTGATCCTGCCGAGAGACCCTACTGGCCGATTGGGCCAGCGGCCGAGGCGCGGCGATTGTTCATGGAAGACAAGTATCAAGAAACCGTTGAGACACTGCGTACTGCGGTGACGAACGGAAAACAGCCACCATCTGTGCTGGCGTTGTTCGGGCGCGCCGCAGCCGAAGCGCAAGACGAACCGAGCATTAATTGGTGGATAACTCACGTCGACCAACAAACACAAAAACATGCCGATTATTGGGCCGCCCTCGGATTAGTCCTCTTGTCAGAAAACCGTCTTCCCGAAGCGGGACGAGCGTTGATCGAGGCATTGGTTCGTGACCCCACCGATTTTCGCTCAATCAGTCGCCTGCGATCCATCCTCGAGTCGCTTGGCCAGCCAGAAGAGGCGACGCGCTTGGAAGAGCGTTTCCAAACCCTCGAAGCAATCGCCAGAGAAAACAATCGGATCGTCGACTCCGCCACTCCGAACGTGGAGGCGATGGAGAACCTCGCCAAGTTACTTGATTCAATGGATCGTCAACTTGAATCAACCGTCTGGCGTTTGTTAGCAGGGTTCCATCAGAAACTCTCCACCGAACAACTGAAACCGCTTTACTCTAAGTTGACGAGTGCCGCCAGCAATCGCGACAGCCTCTCGCACCTCCGTTCGCGAATTTGCCAAATTGATCGTGAACAATTTCCGCTCCCAGACCTCGCCTCGCTGATCAAGCCGAAAGCAGTAACATCCACCAACCTTGGTCCACAGAACGCGAACCATCTGCCAGCTAGCTTTGCGAACAGGTCAGACGAAGTCGGTCTACAACATGCTTTCCAAGTCGCCAGCGAATTGCAAACCAATGGATTCTCGGTTTACCAGTCCGTCGGTGGTGCTGTGGCGGTTCTAGACTACGATTGTGATGGCCAAATCGATTTGTATTTTTCTCAAGGCGGCGGTGATCCTCCTACCTTCAAGGGCGACAGCAGCAACCAACTTTACCGCGGTGAAGGCCTGAAAGTCCGCGACATTACGGACCTTGCTGACGCTGCGGACCACCGCTACTCCTTAGGTGTGACTGCCGGCGATTGGAACCAGGACGGATTCCCAGATCTCGTCGTGGCAAACATCGGTGAGAACACATTACTAATCAACAACGGTGATGGAACCTTCCGCCGGCAACCACTGGATGATCGTGACGACAAGTCGGTAATGACCACTTCACTGGCAATGGGTGATCTTACAGGTGATCAACTTCCCGACATTTTTGAAGTGAATTACATTCATGATTCACAGATCAGCAAACGACCGCGCCGCAATCCGCGGTGGCAAGTGGTCGAAACGCTGATGCCCAAGGAATTTCAACCAGGACTCGACCGCCTGATCATCGGGAACGCTCAAGGGGCTCCCACTTTTTTACCGATGGGAAAACCAGAGACCGCCGCCCGTGCTGGGCTGGGCGTTGTCGTGGGAGATTTTGACCACCAACCTGGGAACGAGGTTTTCGTTGGCAATGACGTGTATGCAAATCAACTCTGGCAGCGGGACGCAGAATCAGGTGACTGGACCGATGTCGCGATGCTCATCGGTTGTGCTTACGGATTCAATGGAGCAAAAACAGCATCAATGGGGATCGCCGCCGGTGATTTTGATCGGAATGGGTGGCTCGATTTTCACATCACCAATTTCCAAGGCGAAAGCGTCAGCCACTATCTGAGTGAGCAAGGCCTGTATCAGGATCGGAACATTCAATTCGGATTTGCAATACCAAGCCAATCGGTTTTAGGATTTGGAACCCAAGCACTCGATTATGAAAACGATGGAGATCTTGATCTGGTGGTCGCAAACGGACACATTGAGAATTCCGTCAACAGCAGGGCCCCGTTCGAGCAACCGATCCAGTTATTCCGCAACCTGGGAGACCGTTTCGAGTTGGCCGAAGTGGCTGATGATTCGGGTTACTGGAACCGCAATCACCTTGGACGGGGCTTGGCGAGAGTGGATTGGAATCGTGATGGACTTCCTGACTTTGTCGTCACGCATCTTGGTGAGCCTTCGGCGTTGCTCGTGAACCAAAGTCCGAATTCAAATCACTGGGTTCAACTTGTCTTGCGAGGCGTCGAGAACGAACGAGATGCAGTGGGAGCACGCGTCGAACTCCGCGCTGGCAATCGAAAGTTTACCGAGTGGGTAACAGCAGGCGATGGTTTCTTTTGTCGTAACGAACCGATGATTTCATTTGGATTGGGTGACATCGAAACGGTGGAAGAAATGACCATTCATTGGCCAAATGGAAAAACACAGTCGATCCAAGATTTGCAGACGAATCAGCGACTGCTGGTTATTGAAAACCAGAGTGCACCGTTTTCGCTGAACAAAGAAACTGATCACGAACCAGTTGGTCGTTAACCGCCCCCGAAACCAATGTGACGCCTGACCTCAGCGAGTCATGCTCACCCGGAAATACCGGCGGCTAGCTTCGGGCTGCTCCGGGTGGTGATCGATGGGTTACGGTACCGGCAGGTATCCAGCATGGACCATCTAAAACCGATGTTTTTCGTTAGACTACTGCGGAGGCGTTCCCAATTGCTGGAACTGAACCGGCTTGAACGCAGCCTCGTACGAGAATGATGGACATGATAAAACGGACTCCAACGCTTTGCACATTGCTGTGGCTGGGTACGCTGCTATACGTCGGCTGTAATTCTGAATCAAAACCGTCGGCAGATCCGCCCATTGCGAGAATCGATGCAAGCGAGACCACGGCGGAAGGAAAGAGCACACCCAAACCTGCGAACGTCGACCACTTGGCGGTCGCCCGCCGCATGGCATCTTTGAACTACTGGGAATCCTCAGCCGATGCCGCTTACAAGGCTCTCCTCGAAGACCCAACGAATTACGAGGCGATGCTTTTGGCAGGAGAGGCCGAAGCAGAACGAGGCAATTTCGACAAGTCACTGGCATTAGCAAGTTCGATCGACACCGATTGGCGTCTCGGGGAACGGGCGGTCTTTTTGCACGCCCGATCTCTTTTTGAATTGAAACGCACTTCTGAAGCAGCGGACATTTTTCTAGCTGAACTCGAAAAGAAGCCGCGACAATCGGCTCTTCGACACCGCGCCTGGCGATTACTCAATCAGGTCGGCCGTCGCCAGGATGCCTGCCGACAAGCAGAATTACTTTGCCGAATCGGACAAGCCGACGAAATGGAGTTGCATTCCCTAATCCGCCGGACAGATGCTTTTCCGATCATTCTGGAACCAGGCACCGACCCCAGTAAATATTTTGAGCCCGGCTTAGGCATGGCTCGATGGCATTTCACTCAGCTCGATTATCGAAAAGCCATCGACGAGCTAACTCCAGAATACGAATCAGGATTTAAAACCGCCGCAGCCAGTGCACTATTTGGCCGACTACTTGCCGAGACACAGGCCGCAGAGCAGTTTCCAACTTGGCACGCTGCTTGTGACTTGTCCGAGCTAGAAGGACTGGGTGATTACTGGGCTGCGTTGGGCACACACTTTTTCGATGCTCGCGAATATGAAGCATCAGCCAGGGCCCTGCTGGAGGCTTTACTGCACAACCCTACCGATCGAGTGAGCATCCAGCGACTGGCCAAAGTCTTTGATGCCATGGGACAACCAGAACAGGCCGAGCAGTTCCGCAGACGGGGCGTCGAGCTAGCTCAATGCGAACGTTCATCCGAAGCGTTGCAAGCGATCCCCGTGAGTAACCGCAGCGAGCATCAAAGAGGCTCGTCAAAACTCATGCAACATATGCTCGAACTCGAACGCCCCTTTGAAATCCTTGCCTGGGCAATCCGCGTTCATCCGAGACGCGACATCCAAAAACGTCGGGAAATAGAACAAAAACGTGGCGAATTGCTGAATTCCAGGGAAGCGCTCGTGATGGCCAGAGAGGCCTCTTTGCTCGGTGCTGACCCGAATGACTTTAGCCTTGACGCTGCGTTCGAAACATTACTCGCTGCCCAGGAAACAACTCCATCGCCCCCTGAATCAAAACTGGTTACGGCACTCGCTGCACCACGTCTGGTCAATGTCGCATCCCGCGTGGGACTCGACTTTCAGTGGTATCAAGATTTCAAAATCAACCTTGCCTCGATTCCGATTCATGAATCGATCGGCGGCGGCATCGCCGTGTTGGACTACGACCTTGATGGGTGGCCCGACGTCTACTTCGCCCAGGGCTCGGGGGAACCTCCGTCAGACGCCTGCACGAGATCGAATCAACTGATGCGGAATAGCGATGGCAAGTTTATTGCCGTCACACTTCCAGCGGGTGGCACCGACCTGAACTATGGATCTGGTTTGGCAGCGGGTGATGTCAATCAAGACGGCTTCCCCGACTTATTCGTTGGCAGCCTCGGACACAACCGACTCTTGATTAACAACGGTGACGGGACCTTCCAGGACGCCACCGAACGAATGGGTGAGGTGGCTGATCGGTTTAGCACTTCGTTGGCGATCGCTGATATCAACGGAGACGCTCTCCCCGACCTTTATGAAGCAGTCTACATCGAAATGGACGGTGCCTTCGTTCTTCCCAAAGTCGACAAAGATGGCCGCGAGATCCAACCCTCACCACTCGAACACTTTGCCCAATCCGATCGTTGGTTCGAAAATCTGGGTAATGGTAACTTTGCCGTTCACGAAATCACTCGCGATACGGCCCGCCCTGGAACATCACTCGGCGTAGTGGTGGCCGACTTTGACAACCAAAGCGGCAATGAAATTTTTGTCGGGAACGACGTGCGACCAAACCATTTCCTCCTTCAGGCGGATGAGAATACGCTTCTGAATGCTGCCGATATTCAGGGTGTTGCCAATGGTTTCAGCGGCACAGCCAACGGCTGCAGGGGAATCGCAGCAGCCGACTTCAATCACGCGGGCACGCTAGACCTACACATCACCAAT
>JAYZAR010000180.1:0-8247 GCA_036339635.1 Planctomycetota bacterium
AGGCATTCTTGTTCACTTGAGACCAAGATGTGACGTGCGCTCGCTTTGGCCATGCTCAAAATTCCTTCTTCAAAGTGAAGAGTAGCGGGGAACATGAAACGGCAGTTTCTCGCAGGTTCAAAGAAGCCCCGTCTTCTCTGCACCCAATACTGTGCGCTTGCTCAGCTGGAAGTTTTTGACAGGTTCCTCAACACCGTCGGTAGGATCCCGCTATTTCGGTAGTACTGCATCTCGACCGGTGTATCGATCCGAACGAGGCAAGAAAATGTCTTACGATTGCCATCAGCATCTGTGGCGTGCACTTCGATTCGTGAGCGTGGCTGCAGTTCGTTCGAGAGATCTGGAATATCAATCGTCTCCTCGCCACTTAAGCCGAGTGATTGCCAAGAGGCGCCGTCAGCAAATTCCAATGGCAAGACCCCCATTCCGACCAGATTACTACGATGAATTCGCTCGTAGCTAGCCGCGATGACCGCCTTGACGCCAAGCAACATCGTTCCTTTGGCTGCCCAATCGCGACTGCTGCCGGTTCCATACTCCGCACCTGCCAGCACCACCAACGGTACACCGTCTTGCTGGTACTTCATCGAAGCATCGTAGATGCTCATGACTTCGCCACCTGGCAAATGTCGAGTGACACCACCCTCAGTGCCAGGCGCCAATTGATTTCGAATCCGAATATTGGCGAACGTGCCGCGAACCATGATTCGGTCGTTACCACGCCTTGAGCCAAAACTATTGAAGTCTCGGATATCGACACCATTGTCTTGCAGGTATTGTCCGGCCGCCCCGTCAGTTGCGATTGCCCCCGCCGGTGAAATGTGATCGGTTGTGACCGAATCTCCCAGCAACGCGAGTACACGAGCAGCCCGAACCGGTTCGATGTCGGGCACGTCCTGACCAGTTACCGAGTCCAAGAAGGGCGGATGCTGAATGTAGGTACTTGATTCGCTCCAAGGATACAGGGCTCCTCCAGCAACTTCGATCGCGTTCCAGAGCTCGTTCTCGTTAACCGCTGTCTTGTATTCCTCAGTGAACATCTCGGGCTTGATGGAACGCCCGATGGATTCGCGAATTTCCTCCTCGGTCGGCCAGATCTCTTTGAGATAGACAGCTTTGCCATCGCTGCCCTGCCCGATTGGTTCGTTCATGAGGTCGATGTCGGTCGTTCCCGCTAATGCGTAGGCGACGACTAATGGTGGACTGGCAAGGTAATTCGCCTTGGTTAGCGGATTGACCCGTCCCTCGAAATTACGGTTTCCGCTTAGCACAGCCGAAGCGATCAAGTCACCGCTTTGAATCGCCTCTGCAACTGGGGTTGGCAGCGGGCCACTGTTCCCGATGCAAGTTGTGCAGCCATAGCCCACAGTATGAAAACCAAGCTGCTTGAGCTCATCCGTTAAACCAGCTTTGTCAAGGTAATCGCTGACAACACGCGACCCGGGAGCGAGGCTCGTTTTGACGTGCGAGGCAACCTTCAAACCTCTTTCCACCGCTTTTTTGGCCCGTATTCCGGCACCAATCATCACCGAAGGATTGCTCGTGTTCGTGCAGGAAGTGATCGCAGCAATGACGACGGCACCATGACCGATTTGGCTACTATGGCCATTATCATTCACCCTTGCAACACGACCCAATGCACTCGCATCCAGACCGAATCCAGTCTTGCCGACCGGGGCGACCAAGGAAGAGTTGAACGATTCCTTCATATTCTTCAACGCAATGCGATCCTGTGGACGCTTCGGTCCAGCCAAGCTGGGCTCAACCGTACTCAGATCGAGTGAGACTCGCTTTGTGTAGATCAACTCAGGACCGTCATCGGTTCGGAACAATCCTTGTTCCTTGCAGTAACGCTCGACCAACTGAATCTGCTCATCGCTACGGCCCGTTTGCTGCATGTACTGAAGCGTGACATCATCGACAGGAAAGAAACCCATCGTTGCACCATACTCAGGTGCCATGTTCGCAATCGTGGCACGATCAGCCACGCTCATGCGGCTCATCCCAGGACCGAAGAACTCAACAAACTTACCAACCACGCCTTCTTGTCGAAGGATTTCGACGACCTGCAGCACCATATCGGTCGCGGTCGCACCAGCAGGGAGTTCGCCGGTCAATTCGAAACCAATGACCTCAGGCATCAACATATAAAGCGGTTGCCCCAGCATGTTGGCTTCGGCCTCAATTCCGCCGACACCCCAGCCGAGAACCCCGAGTCCATTGATCATCGTCGTATGACTATCGGTTCCCACCAAAGTATCTGGCAAAGCGACCGGACCATCCTCTGTTTGTTTAATGGAGACCACGCTGGCCAGATATTCGAGATTGACCTGGTGAACAATCCCAACGTTAGGCGGTACCACCGAAAAATTATCGAATGCCTGCTGTCCCCATCGCAGAAACTCGTAGCGTTCTCGGTTGCGTTCAAACTCCATCTCAACGTTCTTGGCCAATGCACCGTCACTGCCGAAATGGTCGACCTGAACACTGTGGTCGACGACGAGGTCAACGGGAATCAGCGGATTGATTTTCTCGGGATCTCCACCGATCCGCTCCATTGCGGAACGCATCGCAGCGAGATCAACGACTGCCGGCACACCCGTAAAATCCTGAAGCACAACCCGATACGGCTTGAAGGGGACCTCTTGCTTGGCTGGCGCAGCCGCGTCCCATGCAGCCAAATTCTTTACATCCTGCTCGGTCACACTGAAACCGTCACAATTTCTCAGAACTGCCTCCAACAAGACGCGAATCGAGAATGGAAGTCGACTGACCGCCCCCAACCCAGCATCCTCAAGCTTGCTGAGACGGTAAAGCGTGGCGTTTCCGTTGCCAGTATCGAACTGGTCACGGACGGAAAAAGGATCAAAAGTCACGGCGATTTTCCTGAAAAATCAGCAAAAAACAAGGAATTCAATAAGCTCTGCGTCCAGTGTAACGATCACCCCGAAAGTTGTCTGCCTGCCCGAAAATCGCTTCCCAACATCCCCACAATCCGAGCCAGGAAACAGGATCGAGTGAAGATAGGACAACTTTGACGTTCAGATCGGTTCTCGTGATCGTTCGGATTGTTCTGCGTCGATGACCCAGATGAATTACGTGGAAACTACTCGTCTCACTCGTCACTTGATGTACTCCGAATCATGCCAAGACTGAATCGATTTCCAGCCCGGATTCTGGCTGGACTAACCGCCATTTGGCTGTGTTTCATGACCTGCCAATCGAATGTCATCGCGGGGCATTGCGGTTGCAAAGTAAGCCACCACTCCTCTTCGCCGGCAGCACCAAATTGCCATTGCAATTGCTCCCACAGCAAAAAAGCAAACTGCTTCCAGAAAGCAATGGAAAAGATGTCGGCCGGCTTCGATAAGTTGCTATCTTTCGACAAGTTGCTGCCATTCGGCAAGTCAGATTGCGACGAACTGCAGTGTGATGACGCTTGTGATGCGGCAATCATTGAAGAACTGATGCTGCCGCCAGCCTTTCCCAGCGAGATTGACGATCTCGACCATGACGCGCACGACCACGGACACAGTCACGAAACTCCCCAGCACGAAGACCACGGGCAACCGCTCACCACTAGCCAACTCCAAGCTCCGGCACCACAGCCGAGCCCAAGCGACAAGCCAGCGAAACCGATCGTTCCACCGATTCGCCTCAAAGCGACGCCATCTGAACCGCCGAGCGGCTCGCTATTCGACATCGACGCCAAGCCGTTCGACGACTCGACTCGAGCTCGCCAGTACCAACCGGTCCGTCCGAGTTCATTCCAGGAGTTGAAGGTAGACCCAATCCAAATGCCAGAAGTCCCGCATCAGTCGCAACGGTCTGCTCGTAATTCTCGGTAGTGCTGTTGATAAGCGTTCACCATGGACTCGATCGAAAACATCTGCTCGACTCGGTTCAAATTCTCAAGACCGATGCGATTACTCAAAGCCTCATCGTTCAGGAATGGCTCGATGAGGTTTTTCATTGCGTTCACTTCGTCTGGCTGAAAAGTCTGCTCGGAGAGTCGGTGAGCAAACAATTCATCGGCTCCCTCGACGCGACTGCAAACCACGGGCCGCCCAGCAGCCATGGCTTCTAACGCGACATTGGGCATCCCCTCGTAGTGGCTTGGTAACAACAGCAGCCGGCATGCCTTCATCATGGGTTCAATCATCGGTTGCCACCCAAGCAGGCGAACCCTCTGAGGACCGATTCCGTCAGCCCATGCCGAGAGTTCTTTCCGGAGCGGGCCATCTCCTACAATCAGCAATCGGCGGTCACCACCTGGGGGAACTAAACTATCAATCTGCTGTTGAATGCGTTCAATTCCCTTTTGGGGATGCAATCTCCCGACATAGAGTGCGACCACAGCGTCTGAAGGCCAGCCTAGCGCCGTCCAATTGAATGGTTTGGTCGATGAGAATCGGTCGACATCCACGCCGTTGGGGATCACCAGCGACTTCTGACTCGGACACCGAAGTGCCTGTGACGCAAAATGCTTCACCCCCCCGCTGACACAGACCACACTATCCATCCGCCGCACGGCGTGACGCTCCAAGGCACATCTCAGCCAGCGTGATTCCGCGACCCGTAACCCGCCGACGCAAACGTTCACGCCGGCGTCGCGAGCCGCTAAGGTTCCGACGACGTTCGCATGATAAAGAAAACTTTGGCTTACATCCGGTGGTGACTCGGCAAACCATGACTTCAGTCGCCGGTAAACGGACAGCAAATGCCAACCGGAATCGGCCTCAGCGGAATCCACTGAAATCCCATGCTGTTGCAAGCGGTCCACAAACGCTCGTTGATCGCCATCCGGCAAAGAGCCAATCGAAAAAACCCGAACCCGATCGCCCGAGTCGGCCAAACCAATTGCGAGATCGGTCAAGCATCGTTCCGCTCCACCAACGAAAAGCTCGGTAATGACGAGATCTACACGCAATGGGCAAGCGGATAAAAAGTGGGGCTTGAAACAAAAATTCTTGGAAATCTGATCCTAATCAACTTTGCCCCATGTTCGCTGCATCAACTCAAACATCCGTGGGTCATGCTGCTTGAGTTCCGCTCGCACGAAAGGGAAGAAATCATTCACACCCAGATAGGCCTCAGTAGACTCCGCAAAATACTCCATCGGACTGGTTAGGGCATAATGTTTCACGCGACGTCCCGTGAAAAGCAGCACGTCATCGTAGATCCCGGTCGATTTCGCCTGATCATACAGACGGGCAATCTCGGGATTGTCGAACCCCAGTTTTTGATCGTGGTAAGCATGAGCCAATTCGTGCAACACCACATACGGATGCTTGGCCCACTGGGATCGGTTCAGTAATTGACTGGCACGAGGAATATGAACGTGCTTTGCAAGCCGGGGATCGTGGCCATGTTTGACCAGCCAACCGCGACTGGGATGGTATTGCATATTAGTCAAGCTGTGATCCCTATCGATCCAGATACGTAAGTCTTGAATCTGCTTCACCTTATCATCAGCCAAGATGTACCGAATTCGCTGCAGATGATTGGCCAACGCTTTCAGAGCGGCTTCACCCTCCTCTTGATGCTCCTCACTGAAGAGCTCCGGATCCATGACGACCGTCCAACCTTCGACTTGCCGCTCAACGGGGTCGTAAAACGTTCGTGCGTCATCCGCCTGCGTTGCGGGAATCACAGAGCCGACAAAAGTGTTGGCAAAAGTGACCAGAAAAGAACACAGAAAAAAGCGAAGAACGGACGATACCATGGATCATCAACCTGGATTGTGGTCAAGAAAATCGATTCAGAACTGGGGAGGTTCATGCTGGACTGTCCAGACAATAATCCCGTCAATTCAAGTCCTGCCGGGCCATTTTAGAGCATGCAGGGTGACTCGATGCCCGGCCCGGTTGATGCTGAGCCGGGGATAAACAGATTAAGATCGCCAAATTCGTTGCAAACAGATTGATACTGACATTGTTCCCGACGAAGTTTACATTTTATCATTTCGTAAATAGCGGATTCGACCGATGGTCGAGCTACCTGTTTTCCGGAAACCGCCATTCGCTTTTTTGATTAGGCAAAGCGATGAATACGACAACATTCACAATCGAATCTGTCCACGGTGTCAAGCAAACCATCGTGCTGGGGCCTGAAACACGAGTCCCTACGGGGAACCAGACACCGGAAAACAGCAGTGGCAGCAGTACGAATCAGACCAACGCGAAAACAACAGCTTCTGCGGCCCGCCACTAATCCAGGCGTCAAAGGCTGCCCACCTCGTGAACCGAATTTCGGGGCTGATCGGTGAATGGACCTGTTCGGTGAATGGACCTGATCCGTAAATTCCCGCCCTTGGTCGTCATTGCAGGCTGAGCGAATCACAGTTGCTTGGCGGAGTATCAGGGCTTCACCGGCCAACTCTGGACCTGGGACCGCTGGCCCAGGTAAATCACTTTCTGATACCGTTCAGCATGTCTGTGCCGGAACGATCGCTGCATGCATACTGCACCTTAGTGGACGCCCTGTCACGGATACCCAACGGGCCGGAGTATTGCCGAAGCGGTGAAAGATCATCGATGCCGTTTTTTAGCACCAATCCCTATCGGCTACATGGCTCTGCTAGCAACCTAGCTGGTGCCGCTCGTTCCAACTGGACGAGCGATCAAAATGGGTTGAAGTCGACACGAACGATCCGCCGCATGCTGACGACTTTCTAATTCAGTCCGCCAATTCGCACCTTCGCCAGAGCGATCGCTTTTCAAATCCCGCCGGAAGCTTCAAACAAACGCAAAGCGTCGACCGTCACTTGAACATCATGAACTCGCAGCACGTGAACTCCCGCAGCGGCCATCGCCAGGGAGACGCCAAGTGTGCCCGCCATCCGATCGCGAGTTTTATCGCCCAACAACTGGCCAATCATACCTTTCCGAGAATGCCCGACCAGCAACGGGGATCCAATGTCTGTGAATCGCTGAATCTCACGAAGCAATCTCAGATTGTGTTCGTGTGTTTTCCCAAAACCGATACCGGGGTCGAGGCAAATCCGTGAGGCAGTGATACCGGCGGCAATGCAGAAATCGCGACGGCGTATTAAGTAGTCACGCACCTCGGTAACGACATCATCGTAGGTCGGGTTATCCTGCATCGACTTGGGTGTTCCCCGCATATGCATCAAGCAAACGCCCACGCCGCCGTTCAGAGCAACTGACACCATTTCTGGATCGCCCTCCATGCCTGTCACATCGTTGATGATCTCGGCACCAGCGTTCACCGCCGCTGCGGCCACCGCAGCCTTGCTGGTATCGATGCTGATGGGGATCGACAACACACCCACCAGTTCTTCGATAACGGGCATCACCCGTTCAAGTTCTTCATTGACCCCAACCGGGTCGCTGTAGGGGCGAGTGCTCTCGCCCCCGATGTCGATCAGGTCAGCCCCATCTCGCTCCATCTGCAAGGCCGCCTCAATAGCGACCTCTGGCGAATCGTGTTTGCCACCGTCTGAAAAACTATCAGGTGTGACATTCAAAATACCCATGACATGCGGTCTTGACCGCAACTTTAATTTCCGGCGTCCAAGATCCCAATCCTCCGCCGAGGTCCCGAGATTCGAAGCGTGCCGATTCAGGTCATCGGACTCTGAATCTGGATCAAAATCGTTTGGGTGACTCACCAGCGACATTCCATTTGATTGACGATTCGCTCGGCCAAGTCTTCAATTGTGGCTTGAGTAGCACTATCGATCGACTGGCCTGCTTCGGGAACAAATCGCGAGTCTTGTCCGAACGTTATGGCCAGCGAACCGTTGGGCAAGACACTGTTTTGCATCAGCAATTGCCCGGAGCGACCAGCCCAAGTTGCCTCCACAGCAATCACCGCATCGAGTGCACGGGGATCGTCCGTCTCGGTTTCCGTCAAAACCCGTTTTGCTTCATCTACGACACGACATGTCAAAATGCTGTCCGCGTTTGGATCACCGGTGACTTTGTAGGGAGTCCGGCGTTCGATTTCTTTGACCAATGCTTCGGTTAATCGAATCCCCAGATCATGTCGAAACGTGTCGTTACGGACGATAGGGACATGCACCGTTCGGATCCCAGAACGAAACATACTGCCACTGCCGAATTGGTACATCGCGCACCCCGGCGCGATGGCAACCACAGTAAGCAATGCAACAAGTTGGCGGCTAAGCAACGAGAGATGCGACCACTTGGTTCGTTGAATCATCGCAGCAGGGTCTGAGTTGAGTCATTCGGGTTGGTCGGTTGCAACGGCGAGGAAACATCC
>JAYZAR010000181.1:0-7193 GCA_036339635.1 Planctomycetota bacterium
GATGCCGAGTGAAGGCGCGGTCTTGGCCTTGTTTCCATTTTGTTGATTCAGGACTTCCAAGACTTGCAGTCTTTGAATGTCATCCAGTTTGACGCCGTCATGCGGACTGACGGGGTTCGCCACCACAGCCTAGATTTCTGCTGAGCGAAGCGTTAGTTCCTGCGGTAGATCGTCGACGGTAATTCCATAATCGTCCGCCGAGATGGTCGCCCGTTGTGTCACTTTGATTAGCTCGTGGACATTTACTGGCCAGTCATCGTTGTTCATAATCGCGCGAACCTCTGGATCAATATCCCAAGAGTCCGGCAGAAAATGGTTGATCAGTAAATCGATGTCACCGGCGCGTTCACGTACGGGCTGATGATTGATCAGCAACACGTTGACGCGGTAAAACAGATCCTCGCGAAACGTGACCGCTTTGACGTCATCTCCCAGATCACGATTTGTCGCTGCGATGATCCATACCTTCACTTGTCGTTCTTTGTGGGAACCGATTTGCCGCATCGATCCATCTTTGAGCGCATGCAGGAGCTTTGGCTGCAGTGCAGGCGGCATTTCGCCAAGTTCGTCGATAAACAATGTCAAACAATGTCCCGCCATCAGCGACCTCGAACAGGCAGGGTTTCTCGGCTGTCGCGCCAGTGAACGCACCCTTTTGATGGCCGAACCATTCGATTTCAACCAATTGCTCCGGCAAGGCTGCGCCGTTAACTGCGACAAACGGGACGGATGCCGTACAGTTGTTCTGTTGGATGACCTTTGCGACCACTTCTTCGCCGGTGCCACTCTCTCCAGCGCTTAGATTTTTCTTGTCGGTGGAGGCGATGCGATCAATTAGCTTGACAATGTTCAGCATCGGCGGTGAATTGCCGATCAGTTCTGTCCTGCTGCTACCACGCTGAACACTTGCTTTGAGTTGCTCGTGCTCGTACCCCGCAATCCACTCTGCATCAGGCAGCCGAGCCGCCGATCAACTTTGTCAGCATCGAGATGATTCGATGAACCTTTCTTTTAAGTTCGAGCGATCCGTTGTGGTCGAACCCAGGTTCGAGCATGAGCGAACCGTTTTTTAAGGAGGTGAGCTAGTTGGAAGTACTCGAACCGGGTTGCGGCCTGAGTTCGAGTGGAATCTCACTTCCTGCTAGAACGGAGTATTGAAACAGCGGCGTTGTTCGGGGTCGATGGCATCAGGGTTGATGATCATGGTTCGCATTACATTTTGCTGCTTGTGGTGAGTGTTGGAGCTGGGCGTAGCGAGCGAGGTAGAGCAGAGCAGGGTAGGGCAGAGCAGGGTAGGGCAGAGCAGGGGATTGCGTCGACGGGGACCGAGATGATGGCAGTAATCGAGCGATCATTCATCGAGACTTCAAAAAGCTACGATTTGGTGGTTGGTTGGGAGGAGGCGGTTTTGGTGTTTCAGTTTCAAGAGCCTCGTGGGTTGGAAACGGTGGCATGATTCGAGTGGTGCTGCGAGGCTGACGGAAAAGGCGGTTTTCCGAGCGATCATTCCAAGTGCTACTATTTATTTGCAAGACTTTATCGACGTTTTCATGGCTTTGCTTTTAGGGATCAAGGTGATTCTGGACTCATGAGTAATGGCGGTAGTAACCAATTGGAGGATTCAGCGAAGCGAGATAGCAGAAAATATCCCGCTATATTGCGCATGATTGATCCTCGGCGACCATTGGTTTGGGGAATTCCTTGCAGTGGGCGACGCTACCGGCTTCGATGTTTGCGTTGTCTTGCGTAGAATATCGGTCAGAGTTTACTTGAACGGTGAATTGGCATGCGTTCACCCCACGCGCCCATAGCTCAGCTGGATAGAGCAACGGACTTCTAATCCGTAGGTCGGAGGTTCGAATCCTCCTGGGCGTGCTTCCTCCGGTCACCGCTTGACCACGCACCGCCAGTTGACGCTCGAACGTGGTCACAAAGCCTTCTTTTAAGCCGCGTTATAACGTGCTTTCTAGTAACGACTTACGTCAATGAATGATTGAGCGAGACTCTCTTAGTCGGTCGCCACATTCGATCATCAACGCCTGATCGACGCCAAAGTTCGAACTCTTGCGTATTCACTCTCAGAATCTCACCCATTTTCGACCGCCTGAGTTAGCGATCTCACTTTTCGGCGGTGCGGGTGAGATTCGAACCGGGACGAGATCCACTTTGCGAAAGTCCAATCAATATTGAGAATTCCGCTCTAGATTGAATTCCTCGATCAGAGGCTTGCCCCCTCCTCTGTATTAACGAGTGAGTGCTTTTCTAATGTGGTGAATACAAAAATGAGGCAAGCTTTCAGGGCGACAATGCTATCGCAGCGAAATGCTACTGACGATGGACAAAGGGAACAAACAGAAACTCCCCGGCTGATTTGCAGTCAACTCACTTTGTGACTGTCCCTAATTTTTACTGTCCCCAGTTTGTCCGCTCAATGCCTGTCCCCGTTCAGCCCCCCTGTCCCCGTTCAGCCCCCTGGCTCAGAGTTGCTATTCGACATCATCAGCACGGTCTATGAAAGCCAGAGTTTGATCGTGACTACGAACTTAACCTTTGAGAACTGGACGGAGGTGCTGCTGAGTGAGCTTTTCACAGGAGCAACACTTGATCGACTGACACACCGTTGTCAGATCATCGAAACCGGCAACGAAAGCTACCGGTTTCAAGACACCAAGCGTCGACGTAAATCACGAACAATAAAGGAGGATTAAATCGAACCTTGTCGCGAGGTTCACTGGCCGCATAGACAGTTTCCGGCGTCACGTTTTTCGCCCGCAGGGCGCTACGTTTTTGAACCGCCGTTTTCAGCGGGGGAGGTGGCATGAATTGTTCGCCACTGCGGGGAGCCCAAAACGCGTAAACTAACTCCACGGTGGAACCGGACAAGGGGCAAGGTCACACTGTCGATGACATCTTAATAATTGGTATTTGGTTGAACGGAACCGCTTCATGATTGAATTCAAAATTGCCAAGCAACCGCGTCCAGTTGTTCTGGCGTCACTGGCTGTTGTGGCACTCGTCGTTTGTCACGCTGAGGGTAATCATTCGACAAATTCAAAACTCAAAATCGATCTTGAGACGACCTTTTTGACAGGCCCGCTACGAACCGATGGAACGGTTGACTACGCGTCCGGCATCAACGGCCGAATGAAACAAGGCGTCAACCCCGAAAGGAACGTTTGCGTTTTGCTCTGCGAAGCGATCCGGCCCTTGGAGGCTTGGGACATGCCGCCAGATTTTTTCAAGGAAATCGAAAGAACGCCACCACCGAAAGATCGCCCTTATGTCCGCTACCTTACTGCTGAGATCCCGGATCCCTCGTCCGACGCTGAGAAGCAAAGACTCTATCATGTCATCGAGTTCATCCAAGGTGATCCGCGTCCGTGGAAGCGATCGGAATTCCCAGAAGTTGCCGGGGTTCTCGATGGCGATAACGAGCCATTGAAACTTGTTCTTGCAGCAGCCGAGCGCGACCAATTCTATTCGCCAATCATGACGCGCGGCTTGGACGAGGTGGATCCATTACCACTCGTTGCGGCGATGGATCCCATGACAACCCAACTGCCCCACCTGGTGCAATCTTTGCGGCTACGTGCCATGCTGAATCTGGGCGAAGGCAACCATGAAGCAGCCTGGGAAGATCTACTTGCCTGCTTCAAACTCGCAAGACTCCTCAGCATGGGTCCTAGCAAGTTGCACGCTCAACGCAGTTACATACTCGAAGAGCGGAATTGTAGCGCGATGGAGGCTTACATCCGCCAGACGGACCCTTTGGCATCACAAGCCAAGCATTATCTCAGGGCACTCCAGTCTTTGCCTTCCTTGCCAAGACTGAGTGCAAGGTTCGACTTCTTCGAACGGTGTGTCTATCTCGATGCACTGTTGGTGATCCGAACGAGTCAGGAGGGAGCAATCGCCTATCTCGACTGCGAGCCCGGTCTCGCGGCGACCGGCAAGATGGTGAATCTGTTTTGGAAAGACGCGATTGACTGGAACAAGACGCTTCGAATCGGCAATCGCTATTACGATCGACTGGTCGCGAGCCTGAAAAAGTCGAATGCTGCTCAGCGTCGTGAAGAGGCGAAGGTGCTCCAGCAGAAATTGAAGGGTCTTGCGGAGAAAGCTGTTGGCATTGGAGGCACGGACGACGCAGCAAGCGGTGACGCGACAACCGAATCGAAATCGGAGCTTCTTGCCGCCATCGTCGCCGTAAATTTGATGTCCGACATCGACAAGTGTCTGGCCTCTGAGACTCGCGTGAAGCAGCGGTTTGCAAATCTCGAAATGACGTTATCTCGGGCCGCGAATCGCAAAGACCTTGGTGAACCCGCCAATTGATCGATGATTTGACCGTCAAGTTCGCGAAAGAGAGCCCGACGGGGTCTACGATTGCATCAGCGGTGCGCTAAAAGACAGCGGTACAAGCCGAGATACCTTTTTCGAAAGAGACTTGCTCACGAATCCACCACGGCCCGTTTGATGCACATCATGTGGCTGACCAACCTCGCCGCAGAGATTCAAGATGCGATTCTATTTCTACCTCGCGTCGAATCAGGACCGGATATGGTCAAAGCGATCCGTGAGCGACGGATCGCTCGGGTGATGAATTGGAGTGTGCAGCGGGGGTTGTGGGAAGTTTCCTTGGCATGATTGACGCGTCCTCGCGATACGTCCAACACGTCGGAAATGAATTCTCCGTATGGATCTGGATAATGTGGTGCGAGCTCACCGTGCACACGTGGAGAGTCAACGATGAAGATTTAAACAAGATCTACTGGTCACCATTTTGCGATCGAAGATCGCAAATTAGGGTGGGAATCTTCCATTGGAGACCGGCGGCGTAGTGGTGAGCAGTGGGATCGAGGTCGACCCGCCATGCCAGTTCGATTCTGGCCCGGTCCATCACATTGCGCGAAACGCCTTCAGCCTTTTGTGTACGCTCGGTCTACAAGAAGCATTGCCAACTTCCTTTCAGTCGCTATGAGTTGGGTCACATCCGGATTGGTCTCTTCACAAGCTTTTACCATCGCATCACGAAAGTCGATGGATGACACTAGGTGACGGACGTGGGGGTCATCCGAGAAGCGCGAAGTTTGTCGCCGGCACGTCGACCCGTGATAATCACTAGCGATCACTGCTTCAGCTTGCGATCTAATCCAACCGAATCGCTATTCCAAAACGCGCAAATTTCGTTTCTCGGTCGATGATTAGGTGTGGCCATTCTGGCAGATGCGGTGCGAAAGATTTGCATGAAGACAAAAATCACCGTGTCTGCACGGACCCTTCGCGGTTTGTTCACAAAATGATCTTATACTTTGCTCAGAGATAAATTCGTCGACGCATCATTACATCGCGCTATCAAATCTTACCGAATGGTAGCGGGGCGAGGATCAAGCGTCGAAATCCAAGTTTTAGCAACATAATGGCCCGCAAAATTGGAGGCAGGTGACTGATGGTCTTAGCCACACCGCCTTTCCGAATGGCGGGGAACGCGATGCGTACTGCCGTTCGCACTCCATTTGCCTCGTTTTGCAACGTCGATTCGCATACGCGAAAGACTCTCGAACAACTGAGATTTCGCGGTAGTTAGCAACCATGGATGGCCCAGCAGCCCAAGGCAAAGTTGATTGCGATGATGCGTCGCTGGACGCACCCACGATCGCTCCAAGCTCGTCTCCGTCAACCCTGCAACAAAAGGCGATCGGAGTCTCAGTGGAGCAGGCCTCTGCTTTTGCTCCGCAGACGCAGTTCATTGATGATTACGAAGTGCTCGATGAGATCGCTCGTGGTTCGATGGGTGTGGTTTACCGCGTCAAACATTTAGGGCTTGGTCGGACTGTTGCACTGAAGATGATCTTGGAATCGGGCGGTGAAACGGATTTGTCGCGAAAGCGTTTCGCCAACGAAGCAAGGGCCGCAGCATCGCTTGATCACCCTGGGATTGTTCCGGTCTACGATGTGGGAATTCACGATGGCCGGCCCTACTTCACAATGGCTTACGTCTCGGGAAAGAGCTTGGCATCAGTCCTCGCCACCGGGCCGTTGTCTGCTAGAAAGAGTGCCGAGATTGCGAGCCAAATTGCCCAAGCTGCGGCTCATGCTCATGAACACGGCATCATTCACCGTGACCTGAAGCCAGCCAATATTTTGATCGACGGACAGGGCATGCCGCATGTGACTGACTTTGGTGTCAGCAAATCACTTACTGCGAATTGCGATTTGACCAGTAGTGGGGAAGTTGTCGGCACGCCTCATTACATGCCTCCAGAGCAAGCAGGTGGGCAACCTGGTGAGATTCAGCCCGGATCAGATGTTTATTCCATTGGAGCGATTCTCTACGCAATGTTGACAGGGCGACCACCATTTCAAGCAGCCACGCCGATCGAAGTCATCTCTCAGGTACTGGCCAAAGACCCGGTGCCGACGAAGGCACTCAACCCGAGCGTCCCTACCGACCTTGAGGTCATTACGCTGAAGTGCTTGAGCAAGTCAATTCGCCATCGATACGCGAGTGCAGTCTGCTTAAGTAACGATCTACAGCGTTACCTGCGGGGTGAACCAATTCTTGCAAAGCCACCGGGTCTCACTCGCAGAGTGCTGTTCTCTCTACGCAGACACATTGTTTGGGCAAGTGTGTCTGGCACCGCTGCAATGGCCCTTGTCTTGCTGACGACCGTGGTTGCCTGGTCGTATTTTCTCGCTCGGTCACGGATCCTGGAACTTGAGAACAATCTCGCGATCGCTCAACAACAAGTAATCAGCGAAAGATCGCTATGGAAACAGTACTTAACTCGACTTGGTGGTGACCAGAACCATCGCATTGACACCACGCAGTTGGAGCTCGATCGAATCACAAACGCTTTCGAATTGATGTTAGCCGCTGGGAAAGACGATTTGGCACTTGAGCTTGCGGTGGAAGCCGTCCGATTCGCACACGAAAACTCGATACCAATCTCAAAAAACTGTCTTCAATATCTGCAAGCTACGGTCACAAACGTACTGAGCGACCAGTCTGCGGCTGAACTCGACGCGGACGCACACGATTCGGTGCGGATCGAGGACATGCTCGATCAGGCGAGCGAGCAAATCCACAATCCAATGACGCCAAAGCAAAGAAATTATTTTGGGCTCAGTCTGAATCTGACAGAAGAATCGAGTGACGAAACGATCGTGCCTATTGATATCCCGGTTCGCGG
>JAYZAR010000182.1:0-6154 GCA_036339635.1 Planctomycetota bacterium
GTCAAAAACACACTGGTCGTGCGATCCGACCAAGCGATCTACCAATTCAAGTAGCCGGCGCCACCAACCGATGTTCGACACGGAGACCGGCCCGCGAGCAAACACTGAGCGTCACCAGAGATCACGCGATTCGTCACCAAAGATCACACTGTCCGTGATTGAAAAAAGAGGCGACTGCCTTGCCGGTTACAAAGCTCCCCACTCCCTCCTACAAAACGAAGCCCTCCTACAAAACGAAGCCCACATACATAACGAAGTCCGCATACATGCATATATAACGAAGTCCGTCGGTAGAACGAAGCTGGCCCCGGAAAAGCGGCATGGTCCCAGTTCTCTTTCTTCTTCGCACTTGGCTCTGCGGTTTTTGCACTCGACTCGGGCTACACGTACCGCGGATACCCTAGCCCCACGCATGCGGCAGGATACAGAAACGCTTGCGTTCCCCGGTAGCGATCAGCCGCTCACTCGGTGAGTTGGTGTCGGTCGGCCCGGTCGGAGTGAAAACGCAGTCACTGTCTCCACGTGCAGCCGTTCGGATTCAGCGATCGAATGCAGGGTTTTCCGACAGAGATGCTCCAATAGATCAGGATCGATCGCCACCCTCGCGTTGACGATCAATTGAATTTTGCCGCTCATTTCTCTGGCTGCCGCTAGGCCGACATCGACAGTACTGTCGTTACTGACTAGGTTGGCAACCGCCTGAGCATCGCCTCCCAAAATGGACACCTTCAAGTGGGCGATCTGCCCGTCATGGGCCACAATTTGTTGGCCAATCGCCCCGACCAAGGCTGATGCGATACCATCCAGCTCAATAGCATGCTCAGCGGTCAAGTGGGACGACAAATTCACCCATCCAAGTTCCGCCTCGCCATCGGCGTAAATGTCGTAGTCAATTTGCAGCAATCGTTGCCCCGCAGCCATCGGCGATTCGATCAAATCGAGCACCTCGGTGATTCCATCTCCCTCGCGTGGACTTACCGACAACACAGGAACACCCGGCGCAACTTTCGACAATGACTCACGCAGCGACTCGACAGCCTCTTCACCCAACTGATCCTTGCGGCCAATCATCAGGTAGTCAGCTTCCTCGAGTTGCTTCCGAAAGATGTACTCGGCTTGGGGTGAGAAACCGCTACGCTTGGTTTCGCCACTCCCCAAGATAAGCTTGCCGTGAGACGGTTTCAGCAAGACTCCAAAAGGCGCCAATTCGAATCGGTCACCGAGCAGTTGCTGGAGCGGCAAGATGACCGTCGCGACCAAATCGGTGCAGCTGCCCACCGGTTCCGCCAAGATCACATCGGGAACATCATCTCCCGAAAATCGGTCGGCAGTGGAGACGAGATCGTCAAAACCACAGCAAAAGCATGCTCCAGCGACCTCACCAACCTCAAATCCCTGTGAACGGAGATTCTGGGTATCGACAAGGTCGTCAGCCTGATCATTTGTGATGATGCCCACACGACGACCGTCAGCGACGTACCGACGAGCCAACTGGCCAATCAATGTCGTTTTTCCGGCACCGAGAAATCCGCCGATCAAGATGAAACGAGTTTTGCTCATTGAGGGAACAGGTTAATGGAACTCAAAAGAATGCTTTTCCTGGAACTCATAGTACCAGAGTGGCCGCCGGGATCGCCAGCATACCGCAACCGGCCATTCAAGCTTCCACGACCACTTCCATCTCATCCACACGTAAGCCCAGCCATGACGAGGCCCAAAAGCCCCGAACGCCGGACAAACAGGGTTCCGGCGTGGTCAGCGGGCAAACCCACGCGTCGTTTCAAACGCCCACAGTGAATTTTAGTCAATCGGCGTAACTTGATGTCGCTTGGAGCTCGTTGTGGATTTAGTAGGCGTCCTCTATCTTATCCCAAATGACTTCCTCCTATGACACAATTATCATCGGCGCCGGGATGAGCGGCTTAGCTGCTGGCATCCGGCTCGCTCATTTTGATCAACGGGTTTGCATCCTTGAGCGGCATTACACGATTGGCGGCCTGAATTCTTTTTATCGACTTGGCGGTCGAGATTACGATGTCGGCCTGCACGCGATGACGAATTTTGCTCGAAAAGGGACGAAGAAAGGTCCTTTGGCAAAGCTGATTCGGCAACTGCGATTTCGCTGGGACGACTTTAAACTCGCCGAACAAGTTGGATCATCCATTCGCTTCCCAAACGCTTCTCTCGATTTCAGCAACGACATTGAACATCTTGAAGCGGACATTGCGAAGAACTTCCCAAGTCAAATCGATGGTTTTCGCTCGCTATGCGGCTCGCTGTTAGATTACAGCGACATGGACGGCGGTGATCCAAACTTCATGCGATCGGCCCGCGACGTCATGAAAGAACATTTGAGCGATCCGCTCTTGATCGAGATGCTGCTCTGCCCGCTGATGTGGTACGGCAACGCCCGCGAAAACGATATGGATTTCGGTCAGTTCTGCATTATGTTTCGCGCTTGCTATCTGGAAGGCTTTGGTCGCCCATTCAAGGGCGTTCGCGTGATTCTGAAAAACCTCGTCCGGCGTTTTCGAGGCTTGGGTGGTGAACTGAAGCTACGCAGCGGCGTCTCAAAAATTCACGTTGACGAGGGTCGAGCAACCGGTGTCGTTCTGGACGACGGGACCGAACTGCAGGGAAAACGAATTTTGTCGTCAGCGGGTAATGTTGAAACGATGCGCCTCTGCGACGACATCACCGAACCGACCATCGCAAAGGCGGGCAAACTGTCATTTATTGAATCAATTTCAATACTTGATCGCAAACCGATCGATTTCGGCTTCGATCGCACCATCGTATTTTACAACGACAGCGATTCGTTTCATTGGCGTCGCCCCGATCATACCTTGTGTGATACACGAACCGGCGTTGTCTGTTCGCCGAACAACTACGTTTACGATCAAGAGGATGGCGAATTACCGGACGGAGTGATTCGTATCACGACGCTGGCGAATCACGACCGCTGGTGCAACCTACCCGAGGCAAAGTACCAAGCGGCGAAAGTCGAACAGTACGACGAAGCAATCGAATCGGCGGTCCGCTTCATGCCTGACTTTCGTCGATACGTTACCGACACCGACGTGTTCACCCCGAAGACGATTCGCCGCTTCACTTGGCATGACAATGGTGCCGTTTACGGCGCTCCGGAAAAGCAACTTGATGGCACGACCCATTTGCCTAACCTGTTCCTGTGCGGCACCGATCAAGGTTTCGTTGGCATCGTTGGAGCGATCGTCAGCGGAATCAGCATGGCAAATCGACACTGCTTGCACGGCAACACTTGATCAAATCAGACCGATATTCTGTTACTTGAAGCCGAACCACCATGTTACAAAGCCCGCACCTAGCCGCGCGAACCAAGCTTTGATTCCCTATTCATGGAGCCCTCGTTGACAAGACTACAGACCGGAATCCCGCGGTTGGATGAATTGCTCGGGGGTGGCTTACTACCAGGCACACTGACCGTCGTGATGGGAGCGACGGGCATCGGCAAAACACAACTGGGACTGACGTTTGCCGACCACGGACGCCAACAGGAAGGCGAACGAGGCATCTTGTTTGACTTAACCGCCCGGGGTGACTCTCAGAATCATCAAGCCTACGCCGAACGAATCTGCAACTGGCAACTGAACGAACAGTGCGTCGACGGCACGTTGGTCCCCGAGCAAATCTGGGACAAACCCCTCGCCAGACGAGATTACCTGCACATTTTTCGGCAAAGCGGGCGCCGGGTTACCGCTGGTGACATGGACTCAGACGCTTGGCGGGAATGGAAGTACGAACAGGCCAAAAAGCTCGATCGTGCAATCGCCTTTTTCTATGGCAATCTTGCCAATGGCGTTCGCCGCTGTGTTATCGATGGTATTGAACCGGTCACCAAAGCAGCAGATTCTATCCAGCTAGAGATGTTTGATTACATCTATCATCAGATTCTCCGCAAGGAGCATGACTGGGTCGCCCGAGATCTCTTTCGAGTCGGTTTCCGAGAACAAGCCGAACGTGTCGAACAACATGCCTACGATCACCACGCTGTTGCTTGCTTGTTGCTTTACACCAGCCACGAAGTGATGCTGGATGATTTGATCACGCGACCGATCGAAAGCGGAGACGAACTATCCAACGCCAATACGATCATCCTGATGGGTAAAACGCGTGAAGGGAATCGAATGGGACGTGCTCTGCATGTTGCCAAACATCGCGGTAGCGTTTGCGATGAATCGATTGTGCCGTTTCAAATCAGTGAAAGTGGCTTGATCTTGAACGAATCTTGAGCCCGGCCATCGGCAGCAGCACCCGGAGTCGAACCGCAGCGTCCAGAATCACATCCGTGGGCTTGCGATTAGCCGAATTGATTAGGTTCACCCACCTGAGTTTCCGGCTTGTCGTGCGTTTGTTGACGCCGCAGTTGTTCCAACGCCTGCTCTCTTAGCTTGGGAGCACGGATCTGTTTTTCGATCACGGCGCGCGGGTCATCCACAATCGCTTCAAGACCTTCAATTAACTGCTGGGTCCACAGTTCTTCTTCGTCACGAATGGAACAGCTAATCATTTGACAGATGGTGGGTGCCATGGCTGCAAATGCTTTTCCCTGGCGACGAATCATTTGCAATACAGGCAATGGATCAACCGCTGGCTGGTTTAACAAACGAATGATTTGCGGCTGGAAAGGCTCCAACGACATACCTAACTTCTCAGCTGACTCGAATGCTGCTGCTCGCATCACGGCGGAACCACGGGTGATTAAGCGCTGCAGGCACGATTCAACCTCGGGTTCGATCGTTCGCAGTCTCCCCAAGACACGTGTTGCGGAAGGTGCAAGATCACGATCACCCCGACGAATCGCCGTAATCGCTGACTCCGCAACCGATGGAGGCAAATCGTCACGCTGAACCAACGCGAGCGACGAGGCATAGGCCAGCGCGGTGTCCTCGCTGATCAACCAACCCGCCAATTCGCGTGGATCACACCGTGTACTCGGGATGGTTTCGGCTTCGAATAATAATCGGTTCCCATTACGAGCTTGGGCAGTGAAATAGTTCGTTGCTTTTTCGAAGGCGACTTTTGAGTCTAATCGCAACGATGATACCCACGGCGGCCGCGTCTCGTGACGTGTTCTACAAAACAAAGCCAATGCATAACCAATTTCGGCCGCGTTGTAATAACCGGCGCGTGACATGGACCAGCCTGACCATCCTGCTTGCGTCCAGTTTTGTTCGTAGAAGCAAGCGTCACTTGCCAGCACGCCCAGCCCGCAACAAATGGGGAAAAGGTTGGTCGTCCGTGGGTGCAAGTCCAACTCTCGTCCGTCCGTGAACTGATGCCAAAAATGACAGGCGTATTGATAGGCCAACTCAATCACCGTCCTGAGCGGATCAGCGATCGTCTCGCCCGCCAAAGTGATCACAGCTGCCCCCCCCTCCCGCGATGGTGTGTAGGTCGACGGGAAAGTCAGATCCTCCAGCGATCGAATCTCCAACTCGCAGCGTGTGACCGCTGACGGCAGCCGTTGCAAAACATGGCCGGCTGCCACATCGAGTCGTTGCTGACCCTCGACCGAATCCAAACCCCAAGGCTTGATGTCTGTGACGACGTCGACCCGACGCACCCATTCGGGGGTGAGCGATTCAACATTTCGCCTCAATAACAAGTCGATATCCACCTGTCGTGCGGTCGTTAGCGGTGATCGATTTTTTCTTAGGCCAAACATGCTGGCAGTGTACGCGAAACTCAACCGCTGGTCGCTGAGGATTCAAGTTGGCTCCCCAGCCAGCTTCCCTGATCCCGGCTGACTCTCGATTGGTGTACGATACGCCGGTCCAATTCACTCCTCCCACGGCTCCGCCCTACCATGGTCAGCTCTGAAGTCTTCCAAGGTTGTATCCCGGCATTGATGACACCCTGCGGCGAAGATCAAACCCCCAATTTTGATGCCTTAGTAAGTAAAGCCAAGCAACTAGTCGACGCTGGCATGCACGCCGTGGTTTACTGCGGATCGATGGGTGATTGGCCGTTATTGTCTGATGCTCAACGTCAGGAAGGCGTGGCGCGGTTAGTGGCCGCTGGAATCCAAGTCGTGGTCGGCACCGGTGCCCAAAATTCGGCGATCGCGGTTCAGCATGCAACGCACGCGCAAGAGGTTGGAGCGGCTGGGCTG
>JAYZAR010000183.1:0-7093 GCA_036339635.1 Planctomycetota bacterium
TGTGAGGCATACGGCGTAAGAAGGTACTTGCTTCGACCCATTCAGTTCAACGACCTCATTTCGACTCTCTGCATTCCAAAAAATGGCTCTCAATCAGGTGGTGCCTCAGAGGAGAAGAATCTTCGGAAACAGGCGGACGCAGTGCGTCTTCGGATTCTGGTCGCCGAGGATAGTTTGCCAAATCAAAAACTCGCAGTTGCGATGATATCGAAACTTGGCCACGAAGCTGTCCTTGCAAATAATGGCCGAGAGGCTGTCGTTCTAGCGACCACTCAAAAGTTCGATCTAATATTTATGGACATTCAGATGCCTGAAATGAATGGCTTTGAAGCGGTGCGTAACATCCGTGAAAAAGAGATTGGGACACGCGTTCCGATTATCGCATTAACTGCGAATGCCATGCATGGTGATCGGGAACGATGCCTCGCCGCCGGGATGGATGGGTATCTATCAAAGCCTATCAGGCTGCCCCATCTTGAGCAGGCCGTCAAGGAGGTCCGTGCGACGAAAGCAGCCATCATTCAAGCCAAAACGGTTTAGCAATTTGAGCATGAAAAAAATGGACTGCGTTTAATTAATTGATTCATGTTTTTGCCTCTCTTTCGCTTTCAGACTCGAGTGAAGGTGCAAAACCTTCAACGAAATTTTAGGGCGTCCGATCTGCTGGATGTTGCCTTCGATCAGCACGCGTTCTACTGCTTCACCATCCGCGTTTTATACTTTTTTGCCCAAAAGTGAGTTGATGGTAACTGATGCTGAAAAAAGCCTCGCTGTGCATTCTGATGGCACCGCTTGTGCGGCACGCCCTATCTCCCCCGATGGTGAATCCGCGGTTTGCTCGCCCGCAGGACGTCCCAAGTCAGTCTTCCCGGCGTGTTTTACAAGGTTCTGATGAAAACGATCGCGGTCATGGGTTTTGCCGATCACGCCAACACGATGATTGAACGGCCAGGGACTCTCTTACCAGGCGACAACACCCTTAATCATCAAGGCTTCGCACATTTGGTCTGGACATTCAAAACTGTGAGCGGAACAGAAAGCTTTTGGCATTTCGAATCGAGTGGCGCAAAAAAAATAATCGCTAGACATTTCGGTGCTACATGTTCATTCTCACAAGACCCACGGCTTACCAAACCCGCAGCGACCTACGGCTGCAGCGAATCTCCATCATCGCGGTTGAGGATTGTTTGGTAATCAACTGACACCACGAGTGGTGGCTAATCGTTCATTAGGAATTAGGAATTGTCCTAGGATCGCTCAGCAGCCCCTTCGGATTGCGTACCAGCCCCCTCGGATTGCGTAACCGTTGATTCAGATTGCTCACCAGCTGGGATCGCATGTTCGAACGCCTGGCGGGCAATTTGCGGTTCTGAAGTTACAAATCCTGGAACTCGCCTCTTTGCAAAGTAGACATATTCGGAAGCTGATTTTAATCCAGTGATCCAAATTTGTATGTTCTGTGCCTCTGCATTCTGCAGAAGAGTGGGAGCGGCAAAGACGCTTGGAATTACAAGGAATTCACAGTTAAGTTCAATGCACCGTGATAAAAAAAGCGTTGGTCGGAAGATCGCTTTCAACCAATGAAGGCTTTCGTTGTGATTCACAACATACCCGAGCGGGTAACCGCTCTGCTGATATTCTTTTATCACCTCCTCAGTGCCAAAAAGCTTCACTCGCTCATGTTCAAGATCATGCTCCGCGATGCGTTCTTCCAGCCAGCTGAGCAATTCCGTTTTAATGCCGGATTCTTTGATATTGAAAATCCAGTTCTGATGTCTTGCCTGAATGTTATTAAAGACGTTGGTTAACGATTGCACCGCCTGCTGGGAATTCACCCGTTGCCTTGGACCGCGTGAGCCTTCGTATTCTAGATCCGAAATCGACTCTTCGCTGTTCGTCGTTGGATCAACTCGGTCGTCGTAAAAAGTGATTAACTGCCTCTCAGCTGAAATCGCGACATCAACTTCAAGCCATTCAACGCTAGTGTCGAATGTTTCTCGTCCGCCCTGCGAGAGTTTTGCGATTGGTGGTTCGAACGCATGCGAAGATAAGTTGCCAGCAAGTTGCCCGACGATCGTGGGCCGGGTGGCATGAAAATTTCCAACGGGATGGTGGTTCCCCTGTATCAGTGCAAGCGTCCGAGACGTTTCATACGAGAAATGTAAGTGCTGCAAGGCGAAGCCAGCAATGACTCCCGCTGAGATCATCATCATTCCGATAGCTGAAAGTAACAGGCGTTTCGTGCTTATTCGTCCTGTTTTTTTCATTGGATTTGATATCCTCCGAATGGGAATGGCGGAGGTTCGACTCGTTGTTAAAACTAATGTTAATCTCGACTGTCAAACCTTAATGTGACTCGGTTTGAGTTTCAATTGTTCGTTGCCATTTTTTAACGCGCGGGCTTGGAAAATGGCTGCGTAGCAATCAAGTTACGGTTTCCTCGGGACGAGCGGTCCTCGGGGACGAGCCAAGGCTGAGATCAGATGCGGCAGCAAAACATTTCCGGGAACCTTTCGGCAGTCCTTGTCTGCTTCGAGCAACGCATAGGAGAGCCATCTTGACGCTTCGTCTGGATCGGCACGAAAGCGTCTCATGCGACCACGCTTAAGTCGCGTGCTCAAATACGAGTTCTCAAACGCGTTGATGCTCAGCAACGAATGACGCAGCGTGTTCGGTGCATTTGGAAATGCAATGCCAACAAGTCTTCACCGGCGAACTGCAAGTTCTTCAAGGCGTCCGCGTTGATCGGCGTGGAGAATGATTTCAAATCACTTAGCATTTCTTCGGCGACCACTAGACCTTGCTTATCGCAAACGGACTTGAACTACCTTGCCAGGTCGCTGCGGTTACACTTGGACAATTGGCTTTGGTGTTCCGATCTTAGTGAAAGAAACAACGCTGAATATACACGTCATTGAAGAGCTTTTGCCCCCGTCCCGCAACGCATTGCTGCCGTTGAACGTGACGTGCACCCGATCGCGCACGCGAAACCACGCTTGGCCATTTGAAGCATCAAGTCGGGTGATAATTCACAGGTTCTGCTGTTTTCCGTGGCAAAATCCATGGCTAGTTCGTTAGCCTCGCTGTCCCGTCCCAAACCGACCCGAGCGGTCCGGTTTCTGCTCTGACGGATTCCATCGAGCGTCAGCGTGCACCATGCGATCAACCCGATATCTTTGCTGCTTCGTTGGGTGATGGGTTTTTTGCCTGCCCCTTGTCAGAGTCGCGAAACTTTGGACCTTTTGATTCCTTGGGAGTTTGGCTTGATCTGCTCGATGGCTCGTGAACTGCTTCTGAAACAATGACCCGAACGGGCTGAGACCGTAACGGCTAGAGATTTGTAGTGACCCGGTAGGTCGCACACTCGACTTCATAGCTAGTGCCGTTGCCAGACTGTTGACACACGCGTGGTCGAACAACTTCCTTTCGGTCGCTCTCTTAGAGCATGCATCCGGAAGCCGAGCCTGCATGGTAATGCTCGCTACAGGAGTGGTGTGCTTGGGCTCGCGAGGCTCGGTGACCTCAGCAGTCATACCATCGCAAATCAGGTCACGAACATGCCCACGTAGGAAATCACGTGTACTTACGCTATTTGTAACGTAGAAACCTGCCCGCGTTCTTCCAAAAGAACAACTTTGTTCATGATGGTTTCCTTGTCGGGGGCTGTTGATGGAAATCGCGAAATGACGTACCGCGCAATTCTTCCATTCGGAAAACTATTTTAGAACGATCCGTGGGACGCTTCCCATCACACCGTTGATGGGACAGGCGAAACATTGTCTTTTCGAAAAGAACATTAGTGAAAAACGGAAATTCCCCAAACGAATCCGGCGAGTGCTAGGTTGTTTGGATTCGACAACGTGGCACCGCGAATAGATGCCCCAAAATCTGCATTTCCTTGTGCTTCAACAGATGCCTGAGCCAACGTGGTGACTTCGACTGCTGCGGTCTCCCAAATGTGTCCTTCGAAGCCAAAAAAAAGATTACCGAAGCATCTTTTATTCGGGATGCGAAAGGTCCGAGCGATTCCTAACTGCACCATACCGTTGGCAGTGATTCCGTCCCAGAAGACATGGTCTTCATCAACACCATTGGAAAACTCTGATGAGCCATCGGAATGAAACGCATTGACGGCGCTCCGTCCCTGAACAACTGCATTGGTTTGCAGAATTGAACCGGCGAACTCCCAGAAGAATGACCAGTTATAGCACTCTCGCTGCCCACCCAGGCAACGAATCGGAGTGCTGCCCGATAGAATAGCGATTCCACCGAATCCGTCGCTGTCGTAGTTAGAGCGCGTGTTTCCGTTAATGAAAACCCCACCACTTTTACCACTTGCTGTCAGGGTGATGGCTCGGTCTAAATCTGCGTACCGACCTCCTAAGCTCGCTCGGAGAATGCAGCCATGGCAACAAAACTCGTGGAAATACAGAAGGTCAAATACATGGAGGTCCAACATGTAGTTGCTTTGAAAAGCAATATCACTGGGAGGTACATAGTCGTAGGTGGCGTCAATCAACCGACTGCCAAGCATCCAATACTCTCCAACAATCCCTACGCCGTTATCCTCAACACCAAGCCAAAAACGCTGCCCTGCGGCGAAACCGATCTGTGAGTCTGAAACAGCGGTTTCGCCTGTGAGATCATCAACGATGACCAATTGATTGTTGCCCTCACCGATCACACCAAGATACGTTCCTTCAGTGCCAAAGGTGAGTTCTTCCTGAGCACAACAGGAACAGGTGAACTGCCCCAGGTATTGGCACAGCGAACACACGGCTTTCCCCGAGGCCTGTCCGCAATGCAGGACTTTTTGGAAGGGCCTTAGCCTCGAATGCGGCTGGTGCGAGGGTGTAACGACCACTGTAGTCGGCATGTAATCACTTGTGCCGTCGGGCCATGTTAAACTGAGCGATGGTGCTGGGTCGGGCTCTGGAGATGGGACTGGTTCTGGAGCGGGGAGCAATTCGGTGTCGGTACTTTGCAGCAAGGTATCCAAGCTATTTGGAACCTGGATACCGACCGGCGTCGCAGTGGGGGTTGTTCTCGAGTTGGAATGATTGGTCGACCCGAGACCTGCGTTACGTTGCAAGGGTGATCCTTCCAAAGGTCTTTCCGCCTTCGGCCCCTGCATGGCTGCAAACATTCGTTTGCTGGGTTCCGAGAGTAAGGATGAAGATCGAAGAGGCCGGTCTTGTTCATGAATTCCCCGTGTCGACATACCTGCGTTTTTCGACTCAGCGGGAATCCCCAAACCAGTTTTGGACAGCTGCAGTGAATCATCTGAGTTCGCAGAGCTACGGGTCTGCTCAGGCGAGCCGGTGGAGGACTCGCCCAGATTCCTCGCCGTCGATTTGCGAACACCAGATCCTGATGCAGATGGGTCGTGCACCTTGAATTCGTTTTGATTCGCTTGCAAAAGATTCGGTAGCGTCAACTCTATTAGTTCCGTCTCTTCTAGTCCTGCTTCGACTGTACTACCCGCTTCGGAAGTTAAAGTGCCGGTAATTGTTAAGTCTGCGAACGTATCAATCACCCCGGGAACGGTTTGGACGAAACGTATTAGGGTTTCTCGCTGCTCGCTCGACTGCACTTGCCCCGACAACAAAACAAACCCTTCTCGGCAAGTGACGCGGACGCCGAAATTTCGGAGCTTACCTTCCGACATTTTTTGCTGTAACAACTTCACCACGGCGGCTCTCAGCCGCCTGTCGTCCTTTGTTAAAAAGACGTTACTTACTTCACTTGGTTCACCACTCTCACTTGTTTCTTTGGGAGGTTTATTGTCACCTTTTGCCTCCGTTGCAGGCGGGAGGAGCCGATCTCCACCAAGTTTCTCGGCGCTCAGGAGCCGAGCGAACGGCGTTGCCAGCGAAGGCCGTTTTTTGACCTCCCGTTTATTCGACACTGGGATAGCCTGCATCTTCGGCGGCGATTCTGTCGTTTCACCATCACTCTCACTTATCTGGCCGCCATGATCACGGGTTTCAGAAGCACTCGATTCATGAGTTGCAGCGGCTAAGAAGATCACCCAAAACACGCTTGTCGCGCCTACTTGGATTCGATTCTCGGCGAACCGTCCTGTTCTGATTCTGTCAAACACAGTAAACCTACCAATACAAAAAGCAACAAGCGTACTTCAATGTTTCTTCGATACTTCAAATGCCACTAAGACTTCTTCCGTCATGGAAATAGCCGGCCAGTAATTTGATTTCGAATGACGAGATTATTTAGCTGACCACGACTCGCTTCGTAGTCCGTCACGAATAAAGGCGAGCTTTTCATCGGATCAGCTCCAGGTTTGATCACGGCGAGAATCGCGTTCTCTTGCCAAGATTTAGCGAACTGATCCGCTGGCGTTCTTACGCGACCATAAATTGGATCTGCTAAGTAGACGTAGTCTCGTATTACGCCCCGCACCACCACAAAGTGATCGTAGTCATTGACTGTGATACCAACGATCAGCGGCAGCAAACTTTCTCCCAATTCAGCCAGTGTTAGCGTACCGATGACCGCCTCGTACCCAACATCATCTGCCGCGTTTTGCAAGTCTGTAAGCGTCAGACCGTTTCGCACGCGATCGCGAAACTCTTCGAAATTAAGATTGGCCTGGATCAAGCGAAGAAAGATATCTTCATTCGCAGGCTCACGCCAGTAATAGCGAAATACGGTCGCTAATGCTGCAGCACCACAAGAAAAATCACGACGCTGCATCACGATGTTTTCTCGGTTTATCTCTTTTCGATTCTTCGGATAGACGCGGAAGTCTCTGGCTTCGTTACGAATCGGAGAGCGAGTTGCATCTGGATTTTCGTCTGCGAGCAATGTCGGAGAAAAAGCAGCACCGGCCGTGAAAAGTGCTCCCAACGACAACATTTCAATTATCGTTTTGCGCCGATTAGGTGTTTCCGGGCCATTCCAGGATGAAGCATCCATTCCATTGTCCTCGTTCAGTTGATCGCTCGGTAACCCATTGATTAGTAAGTGATCCGGATCCCAAAATCGACATCACCAGCGAATTGTGTTAACCCAAACCGGACGTATGGTTCTCGCAGCGTGGGTGTCGTGTATTTGTTCGCCATGCTTTGCAACA
>JAYZAR010000184.1:0-7724 GCA_036339635.1 Planctomycetota bacterium
CATTCGACTACGTTACGGATTAGTCGACAGATACAGCTACACGCTGGAAGAGTGCGGCCGAATCTTTAAAGTGACACGTGAAAGGGTCCGACAAATCGAAGCCAAAGCAGTCGCCAAACTACAGAGCCCCAGTCGAGCGAATCGCTTGGCCGCGTTTCTCAAGACCGCTGCTTAGAAATCGAGAGACGAAGAAAAACTCGTTAGCTGAAGGCCGGGCACGTTCAACCGGATTTCAAGACTCCCTGAGATTCAGGGAGAAAGCAAGCGGGAACATCCAATCAGGCTGGGGTACTTCGCCCCAGCCTGTTTTGCGTTGCAGTCTGTTTTGCGTTGCAGCCTGTTTTGCGTTGCAGCCTGCCTGGGGTTCCATCCTCTGGTGCGTTACCACCTATTCGTGGCGATTCCTCTTACAACAGTTGCCGAAACACCGTTGTAAGGTTTTCGGTTCAGCTAGAATTTGGCCGACAACTACGCCCGCTTCGGAGCATTCTGAGACTAGATATTCACCCGGTAATTGACACCGTCAATCACATGACTTGGGCGATTTGGCTTTGGTGGCCACGCTGGATCCTTGAGCGTAGATTCCCAGACTCGAAATTCTTGCTGCATTTCATGAACGCGATCCAAGTGCTGCTCAGCAACATTGTGCTGTTCCCCAAGATCCGACTCCAGATCGAACAACCAAACATGGTTCGGCACCTCGATCATTTTCCACTTCCCTTTTCGCATCGCCTTGTTGTCGCCATTACGCCAATAAAGCGATTGGTGTGGTGAATCGGTCCGTTGACCGATCAACCACGGACGCAGATCGACGCCATCTGTCTTGATTGCCTCTGGCAGGCTCAATCCCGCAACCGCACAACAAGTCGGCATGAGATCGAGAGCACTGACGACACCGTGACAAATACTGCCCCCCTTGATGCGAGACGGCCATTGAATGATCAGCGGGACACGAACACCACCTTCAAACAAGAACAATTTACCCAGTCGCAATGGCCCATTGCTCTGCACACCGGTATACAGCGGCCCGCCATTGTCATTCAAGAAAATGACAAGCGTGTTTTCGGCCATCCCTGTTTCCGACACAGCATCGACGATACGGCCAACGGCATCATCCATCGCAGAAGTCATCGCATAATAAACACGCCGCTTGAAATCTTGGACGTGGGCGAATCGCTTTTGGTATTCTTTCGTCGCCTGCAACGGCGTATGAACCGCATTGAAAGGCACGTACAAAAAGTATGGCTGGTTAGGCTGCTGCCGTTTGATAAAACTGACCGCTTCACGTGCAAATGCGTCGGTCAAATAACCGGTCTCATCCTCGGGTTCGAAACCCCTTAACATCGGTGATGACGATCCTGTCCCACCACCAATTTCAATCTCAGTTTTCGATAAATCGCTTCGCGGTAGAAATGCATGGGCTCCAGCAAGGAAACCGTAAAAGAAATCGAACCCACGATTAGCTGGATGATATTGGCGACGACTTCCTTGATGCCATTTTCCGACCATGCCAGTTCGGTAGCCGGCCTGTCGCAATGTATCCGCGATCGTAATTGCAGATGGATCAAGGCCACGCCCCAATCGTTCAGTTATCGCCCGTGATGAAGTGTTGAATTCAAATCCAAATCGTTGCTGATACTGTCCGGTTAACAGCCCTGCTCGTGATGGACTGCACGTCCCAGCAGTCACATAAGCATTCGTAAATTTCATCCCGCGCGATGCCAATGCGTCAATTCGCGGAGTGGGTATCTCCGAGGAGCCAAAGCATCCAAGATCGCCATAGCCCAAATCATCCGCAAACAATAAGACGATGTTGGGGCGATCCCCGTCCAACTCGACTTCAATCGAATCAATCAGACTCTGCTTCGCTGCTCGCTGTGCAGCAGACAGCGGTGGAAAAACGGCTGGCTGCTTAGTTGCCTCCGGCTGCTGTCCTTGAGCAAGCACAGGAAACACGAATAACCAAAGCGTGAAAACGGTTCGTTCTACCAGCATCTTCCGCGGCCTCATAAAGGTTTGTTCAAAACTCATTTGAACTGACTGGATCACACTTGGGACAGGGGTAACTTAGCAGCGATTCCAAATCTTTTTGTGCAATGCAGCAAACTTCAGCTGCGTGTGCTCAATGCTGATGGGTCGCATCGCAGTCACACGCGATGGGGGCGACCTCGACCACTCACGCTCTATGAACGCGCGACGCCATCTTGCAGAAAACACCACCGGAAAGCACTCCCATGAGCTTCAGTTTCTATGCGGCCGAATACTTAATACAGTTTGTTACCCACCGGCGTAAGGCTTTGCTTTAGATTCTCCCTTCAGCAGAATCCCACGACACCGTCTGGCGGACACACAATCGAATTCAATCACGCCAGGAATACTTGAACCCACTCCTCGAGACTGGTCCTGTGATTGGAGCGTGTGATTTGGGTCCGTGATCCGCAGCTCGCTGCCACAGCATTTACCGGACGATGCGGAATCAGACTGATTCACAAAACTACATCCGCAAACGACGTTCTTAATCTTGCCGAGGATTACAAAACCACCCCAGCGATTCAGCCCCGCATGAGCAACTTTGCAAGACCAAACAACCCGATCTCTGTCGCAAGCAACGCCACAAATCAATCAAAACGTTCTCAAAACAAGGACTTTCTGAAGTAAATCGCTTAACTTTCGGCCCGAATCAATCAAGAGTTTTAAACCGAGATGCTCTCATTGAACGGCGTACGCCGTTCAACCGGACTGGCAATCGAAGCAACAAACAAGCCACCACACGTGCCGACGCATCTCTTGAATCCCCAAAAATCGATATATTCTAGAAATTGAGCATCGAAAAACGCCACGACGTTGAGGCATTGACAATGGCGACCGGATTACTCGATACATTTTCTATGGATTCGATTTTCAAACCTCTAGTTTCCATCCAAACAGTGAGTCGAAAGCCGTGATCCGAAGCGTCCTGCTAATGGCTCTTGCCTTAACTGGTTTGACCAGAAACGCAGAGGCCGACTGGTCTCAATTCCGCGGTCCAAACGCATCCGGTGTTTCGGTTGGAAAAAGACCACCACTCGAATTCGGTCCCGAAAACAACGAGCGTTGGCGGTTGCCACTGGGATCTGGTCACAGCTCACCCGTGATCAGCGGTGATGCGATTTTTCTAACAACGTACGATTCTGAAAATAAACGCCTGAGCGTCGTATGTATTGATCGCGAAAAGGGTTCGGTTCGATGGAAGCGACCCGTCGAAGCAACCGAGATTGAACGGGGGCATCCCTCCTTCAACCCGGCGAGCAGTACACCGGCGACCGATGGTGAACGCGTGGTTGCCTACTTTGGCTCCTGCGGCCTCGTTTGCTTTGACACGCAAGGCAATCTGCAATGGCAATTCCCATTGCCTCTAACCAAGTCTTACTCCGGCAACGCGACATCACCAATTATCGCTGGTGACCAGGTAATCTTGTATCGCGGCAATTACGTCGATCATTTTTTACTTTCAGTCGATAAGAAGACAGGCAAGGAACGTTGGCGTTCCCCCCAAGCTGAGCCCTTTCGCCCGGAACTCGCCTGCTCTGCCGTTCCAGTGGTCGCGAAAGATTTACTCGTTTTACACGGGGCCCGTAGTGTTCAAGGAATTGACCTTGAATCTGGTGAACAAAGGTGGGTGACCAAATGCGCAACCACCGCAACCAGCACTCCACTAATCGTGAATGGGCGAGTGATTGTTGCCGCTTGGAACAAGATGGGTGAACCTGCCTTGCGGCCGGAGTTCCCTAATTTCAAAACGCTCATTAGCGAACACGATCACGACAAGAATGGAGTGATCCAACCTGAAGAATTTCCTGACCTCTGGATTTTCCACCGACCGGAAGGTATCGAAGCTCCTCAGAATGGCGCAAAGATCCGATTCAACTCCGTTGACCAGGATAAGAACGCCCAAATCTCGGAGTCGGAATGGGAGCAGCAACTGCGTAACCTTGATCGGTTTCGCCAGGGCTATGAAAACCACGGTCTACTCTCGCTGCCGACGGATGGATCCGGTGTTTTGAGCGACAGCGATGTGGTCACCTTAGAAACTCAAGGAATTCCAGAAGTGCCATCTCCAATTTCCGATGGTCGCTTTGTTTATATCGTCCAGAATGGAGGGCAGGTCACTTGCATCGATCTGCTAACCGGGCAGAGAATCTATCGAAAACGCACCGGCGGACGAGGCACCCACTATGCTTCGCCAATCATCGCCGGAAACCACCTCTACATCGCCGATGGCAGTGGTCGTATTGCCGTCATGACGCTGGGCGAAGATCCACAAGTGATCTCGCGCAACGAGATGGAAGAAGGTGTCTACGCAACGCCTGCGGCCAGTGATGGCATCCTTTATGTAAGAACGCATTCGATGCTTTACGCCTTCGAAAAAATGGACTGATCAAGTGCGGTGCTACGACCTCACCGAATCAAGTCCCCAGGCGAAACAACGTCGCGGTCACTAGCTATGGAACTGCCGTCGCCGACCCGGTTTCTTCAGCCAACATTCTCACCAATCTTTGGCTTGCACGGACGACAACCGTTGCACCGACAAGGACAATCGAGCAGCAGTGATCGAATGGAAAAACACTCGCCGAGACCAACTCAAAGCAAACGCCAGGTAATTGACGAAAACCCGAGCGTAGATTGATTCTTCCAGCAATCAACAAAACAACCTATCGTGCCCCGGGTCAACCACAAGCGATAAATCCTCGACGGCCTCCTCGATCGCCAGGCGAACCGACCTTTTTTCCTTCTATACAACGTTGTGCGCCGAAACGTGAAAACCGAATCACACCTCTGCTTTGCTCGACATTTGCTTCTTCACTTCAAGCGAGTCAGGAAATAAATCAATTGCGCAGGTTTGGCATCAATGGCGGGCATCAGAAATAAAACGAGTGTCACGACTGCTGATCCACCAGTGGCATGGAGCGAAGAAAAAATATCCGCTGGAAGGTCGCCGTTGAGGGACGAGGACCGTCCAACCCGATCGTTGCGGAAGGTAAAGCCTTCGTGCTAACTGCGATCAGACCCGTTGTTAAGGATAAATCGATTTCCAATCCGAGAGAATGGGCCAAGGCACATCTCATTGACCTCAACCGCCCTAACACTCAGCAAGCATTCGCCGTGATTTGCTTGGATCGAAAGACGGGAAAATCGTTCTGGCAAGAAGTGTCCACCACCAAAAATCTGCACGAAGATGCCCACAACGACACCGACTTTCCCTCGGCCTCACCAACAACCGACCGTAATTACCTGTACTGCTCGTGCGGATCTGCAGAGCGATTTTTCCACGATCTTCATGAAACGCAAATCTGGGACAAGGCTCAGGGGAGAGTCAAGGCTGAGTCAATCCTTGGTGAAGGTTGCTCGCCGATTCTAAATCATGACAATTTGATCACGGTTCGCGGCCCAACCGCCCAACACACGATGCCCGAAGATCTTGAGAAGGGTACTACCTGCCCTATACCGCAAAAGATTGAACGCAGTGGCAAAACACAAATCACCACCGCAACCTCCAGATCTCTCCGCAGTCAAGATCTCGAGAAGGGTGACATCATCCGACGTTGCAACGAACTCACGAAAACTGCCATCCCTTGCCCTGCCTTTGATGGCGACCACGTGATCTGCATGAGCAGCGATAAGCTCTACACTCCAATCGCAACACGTAACATTGCATGTGTGCCCCAATTGAGTGTCTCTGTCTTTGTGTCTCTGTCTTTGTGTCTCTGTTCGCTAATGCCGCACACCGGTCGCCAATACAGAAAGCACGCTGAGGATTCGAGTCGGGTGACCAAGTCTAAGTGACCGCCACGGTAAACAGGCCAAATCACGCGGGATATCGGAGCAAATCCAAGCGTACGTACCAATGCTTCGTGAGAATGAGTTCGCATCTAGGCCTGCCACTGTAACGTTTGGAAACAACTCAGCAATTGATCCTTTGCTTGGCGCCTCCCCAGACAGTACAACTTAGGGATAAGTCTCGAGCGGAAGTTTCGCACTCCGATTTTTGCGGATGCACTTGTAACCTAGAAGTGGACAAAAAACTGATGAATCGGAATTTCCTTATTGGAATCACCACATGCTTGATGGCCCTGATGGCGTTGGCAATTCAAAAAACGGACAACGGTTTATCGGAACCGCAGCCAATCAAGACTTTCGTTGCTGCTCACTCTGAGCAATTGGCAGAATCAATCCAGGAAGTGGGGCATCCGGTGTTTGCCAGTCCCCATTTCTCGCCGATCGCGAAGGCCGGCGGGCGAGTCTTTGTTGTAAATACTCCTTCCGACACCGTCGATGTCATCGATGCTCAGACTCGCGAAATCATTGCTCGGGTACCGGTGGGTATTGACCCTGTCAGTATTGCGATACGTCCCGATAATAAAGAAGTGTGGGTTTCAAATCACATTTCCGATTCGGTCAGTGTGATCGCCAATGAACCTGGCCTTGCGACCGATCTGCAAGTGATCGCCACGATTCAAGAATTCGATTCAAAAACAAAGTCAACCCGTTTTGATGAACCCGTGGGCATCGCCTTCGCTGGAAATGAAAAAGCTTACGTCGCTCTATCCTCCGACAATGCGATCGCCGTAGTCGACGTCGCCTCGCGAAAAGTGAAGAACCGAATCCGCATCCCCGCACAGGATCCCAGGTCGATCGTCGTCCGCAACAATAGATTGTACGTAATTCCCTTCGAATCAAACAACAAAACACAACTGTCCGGTGGTGCCGGCGATGAAATTGATGGCGATTTGGTCACGTTTGATGCATGGCAACATTCGATTTTCCACAACAATGTCCTCTCGCTAGGCCACGTGGTGGACATCGTGAAACATCCAGATGTTCCGGATCGCGATTTGTTTATCTTCGATACAGAGACCGACAAATTGGTTGAAGTCGTCGATACCCTCGGCACATTACTTTACGGCATGACGGTTGATTCCAACGGTCGCGTTTTTATCGCACAAACGGATGCACGCAATGATGCGAACGGGCGAGCCGGCACGAAGAAGCATGGTCTAGCCGAACTTGAGAATCGCGCATTCCTAAACCAGATCACTCGAGTCGACATCAACCATGATTCGGCCGAGCCACCTGATTTTTACAATCTGGAACCACTTCCGCCTCAGCAACCAGAACAAGGAAGAGCTTTGGCCACCCCCTTTGCCGTTCAAGTCAGCAACGACGACAAAACACTGGTAGCTACTGCGGCCGGTTCGGACAAAGTTTTCACCGTCGATGCTGACAGTGGTGAAATACTGGGACGCGTTGCGGTCGGTGCGGTTCCTCGAGGGATCGCACTTGACCATAACGAGAATGGAAGTCCGGCAACGGCTTGGGTCTACAACGCGGTGGCAAACACAGTCTCTGTGATCGATATGACGGATCTCTCAAAACCCAGCGTCACCGGTTTCATTCCCTTGGTCGATCCAACAGATCGGCAAGTAAAACTTGGCCGCACTTGGTTCAACGCCGCCAGTGCCTCCACAACAGGCACCTATTCCTGCGCGAGCTGTCATCCCGACGGGCACACGGATCAGCTTCTGTGGGTCTTAAAAACGCCCGTGGTTACAGGCGGTAATCAAATTATGCCCCGTTCCACAATGCCAATTCGCGGCTTGCGAGATACGGCCCCCTTCCACTGGGATGGGATTCCCGGGGATCCGTATGGCGGGAACAACAGCGGCAATATTTATGGCTCCGATCCC
>JAYZAR010000185.1:0-5381 GCA_036339635.1 Planctomycetota bacterium
CTGAAATGCTTTGACCACGACGGTACGGAGATTTGGTCGCGAGACTTCGGTTCCTGGTTATCTCAGCACGGCTTCGGCACCTCGCCAAGAATTTTTGGATCAATGGTGCTCCTTTTCAACTCACAGCAAGCAGAACGCTTAAAAGAGGGACAGATACCTGGCCAAAGCAGGATGATCGCAGTCGATCGCAAAACGGGCGATACGCTTTGGGAAACGATGCTCGAAACAACGCGTTCTTGCTACGGGATACCCGCAATCTACGGGACTGGCGAGAACCAACAAATCATCGGATCCAACACAGGCAACGGCCTGTTCGGCCTCGACGCCAAGACAGGCAAGATGCTGTGGAATGCGAAAGTCCTCGACACCCGTTCCTGCAGTACGCCATTGATTGTCGGTGACGTTGCCATTGGCACAGCTGGCAGTGGAGGAGGAGGAAACCATCTGGTCGGAGTGAAAATCCCCAGCGTCCCAGGTGAACAACCCAAGCAACTTTATCGGATCGACCGCGGCGCCCCGTATGTGCCAACGCCGGCAGTACAAGACGGACGCCTGTACATCATCGACGACAAAGGGATCGCTTCTTGCATTGACGCCAACACCGGTGAAACCGTCTGGGGTCCCAAGCGAATCGGTGGCAATTTTGGTGCATCCCCCGTCTTAATTGGCACTAAGTTGTTGTTAATCAGCCTGGATGGAAAGGCGACCGTGTTGCGAGCTGGTGATCGATTCGAGCAACTCGGCGACATGGATCTTGGCGGTCCCGTGGGCGCCACTCCCGCCTTCGCCGAGGGACACTTGCTGTTGCGGGTCGATGATGAATTGCGTTGCCTCGGACCACCCGCGATATAAAAACCTGCAATGTTATCTCATTGTGCGTAAGAACGTTTCGCTGTGAATAGTGACGATGTCGCGTCTGCGTGGCCCCCAACCCATTGAGTTGCCCCTACGATGATCCGTTGCATCGTCACTCTCGCTTGCGTTTTAGCCTCGACCCTTGCGCTCGCCGCTGAACCTCTACCGGGGACCGGCTTGTTGCAGGAGGAACGACCTCTCGATGTTGTAATGGTCGAGGGCATTGATCGCTTTGCACTCAGGGAGCTCGCCCAGTCACGAGAGTTGAGGGAGTCTAGGTGGCAACCGGACTACCGCACGCTAGAAGCCTACGAAAAATCATTGCTGCCAGCGCGACAGCGGTTCGCTAAAATCATCGGCGTCGTCGACCGCCGGGTTGAACCGACTGGAATTGAACTGATCGGCACAACCGAATCACCTTCCCTCGTGGCCCAATCCAGTCGTTTTACGATTCATTCAGTTCGCTGGCGGGTTCTCGAAGGGGTGACCGCCGAAGGCTTGCTTCTGAGACCAAGTGGCAAGCCAATCGCTCGGGTTGTCGCCTTAGGCGACGCTGATTGGACCCCCGAAATGCTTGCCGGACTGCGACCGGGCGCAACTCCATTTGGTGCAGAACTAGCAGCTCAAGGTTGCGAGGTTCTTGTTCCAACCTTGGTCAATCGAGATTCAACATTCAGTGCCAATTCAACGATCGGAAGAAAAACGAATTTGACCCACCGGGAGTTTATCTACCGACAAGCGTTTGAAATGGGTCGCCACATCATTGGTTACGAAGTCCAAAAAGTACTTGCCGCAGTTGACCAATTTGAGTTACGCAATCGGGATACGCCATTGCCAACCGCCGTTGTTGGAGTTAGCGAAGGTGGACTCCTGGCACTCTACAGTGCTGCGGTCGACCAACGTATCGATGCGGCAATCGTTAGCGGCTATTTTGATGAACGAGAACGCATCTGGAACGAACCAATCTACCGCAACGTCTGGAATTTGCTGAGTGAATTTGGCGATTCAGAATTGGCAGGACTGATTGCTCCCCGGTTTCTATTTATCGAAACGAATGCCGCAATCCCCGTCGTCGACGGCCCCCCGACCGGTGACCGAAAAGTTGCAGCACCAGGCGTGATCCAACGCTTGGAGAGAATATCGGCAGGCCGTGAAGCTCGCCGTGCGAGTTTACATTGGAGTCGGTTGCGCGCCGAAATCGGTGAACTCGACACCATCAAATCACTCATTCGATCGCCCGATAAAAAAACATCATCACTTCCGCTGCAACCAAAAATTCTCAATCAATGGCTCGCGCAGATTGCGGGCACCGACAGCATAGGTCGCAGCGGCGTAACTGACCTTTCTAGCGACGCCCGTGTCCGCTTCTCTTCCCGAGACCGACAGCGACGTCAAGTCCAAGAATTGGTCGATTACACACAGCGAGTCTTGCAGTTAAGCCACCGCGTTCGCGAGCGACGATTTTCCGCACTTGATCGCCGATCCGTTGAAAAATGGGTCGCATCGGCGGAGCCATTGCGGCAGCAGATCTGGCAGCAGTTATTCGGGCAACTGCCAACTCCAACCATGCCCGCTAATCCACGTTCAAGGAAAATCTTAGATACCCCCGATTTCACGGGATACGAAGTCGTACTGGATGTTTATCCCGAGGTCATCGCCGCCGGAATCTTATTGCTTCCAAAAGAGATGCTGGCTGATGAAAAAAGGCCGGTGGTGGTGTGCCAACACGGCTTGGAAGGACAGCCAATGGATACCATTAGCGGACCTGACTCAAGCGGATACCGCGCCTACAAATCGTTTAGTGCCGAGTTGGCCCGCCGTGGCTTCATTGTTTACGCTCCGCAAAATCCTTATCGCGGTAAAGATGCATTCCGAACGCTCCAACGCAAGAGTAACCCGCTGGGCCGCTCATTATTTAGCTACATCATCCCCCAGCACCTCGTAACCTTGCGATGGCTGGCTGATTTGCCAAACGTCGATTCGGAACGGATTGCGTTTTACGGCTTGTCCTACGGCGGCAAAACAGCGATGCGTGTTCCGCCAATGCTGCCGACTGGTGGAAACGAACCAGGCTATTGTCTATCCATCTGCAGCGCAGACTTTAACGAATGGGTCGCAAAGAATGCTTCGACCGACGCTCCGTTTAGCTATCTCTGGACCGGTGAGTACGAAATCTTCGAATGGAACATGGGCCATCTCGCCAACTATGCAGAACTCGGAATGTTAATGACACCACGCCCCTTCATGGTGGAACGAGGGCATGATGATGGTGTTGGAATAGACGAATGGGTTGCTTGGGAATACGCGAAGATCCGACGCCACTACAACAAACTGGGAATTGGCGACCGAACAGAAATCGAGTTCTTCAATGGCCCCCACACCATCAACGGGAAGAAAACGTATGAATTTCTCCACCATCACCTCTCGTTTGACAACAGAAATTTCCCAAGGGACGAGTAAAGGCCATCGCTAACTTGCTCTGGAATCAGCCCGAAAATTCTCACCGGCCCAGTTCGCTAGCGACATGCGAGCAGGTAGACGCGAAATAATGGATTGCCGCACGCAGACTTCGCGACTATCCGCAAATCCAACGACTCGCCGTCAGCTCAAAACTCACGTTGCCCGTGAAGTCGAATTTCCGATCGCTTTGATTACGATTAACGCTCAAACTGCTTCCTTCAGTTCATTTTGGATCAATGCGTTCGAGATCGGCGCGACTCCCTTCATAGGTCGTACAAAATGCCATGCTGCGTGGATCGGGCGTCTTCCCCCACTTCTCGCAAGCTTGTTGGTAAAGCTCTGGCCACCAGTTGCGATGGTCGGTCAATCCTTGCTCTCGATATTCCCGCCAATGACTCAATACTTGCGACCAACACTCGCTGCCGTAGTCAAGTGATTTCTGCAACGACTGATGCCGGGGTACGTACCAACGACGACCAATCTGAGCATGCAAAACCTCATCGGCCCAGTCAAAATCCTGAAACAGTTTGGATAGTGGATCGCCACTCTCGGCAGCGACCTCCCATTCGTATCGCTTGCCCATGCGTGGCATTAGCCCTTGCTCGATGAAGAACAGCACACCGTGCCGCTGCCTGGCATTCAATTGAAGATTCAGGTTTCGGGACCACGTGAAGTTAATCGGGATTTGCGTCCAATCGATTCCGACGGAAACGAACCCCACTTCACCCATCATCGCATGTCGCGCTTCGTCCCATAATTGCCGCGACATTTCCATGTGAAAATCCCACGGTTCTTCCTCACGGAGATCAACCAGGATGCTGGCCATCATCTCCGGGACATCGATTTCCCGCAGACGCTTGTAATACATCATCAGTGTCTTGTCCTTCGGATCGAAAGACTCGTCGTAAAGAAATGCCTCCGGATTGACTCCCGCATTGTAAGGGTCCTGAAACCGCTCATCACGCGCCGGCTCATTTTGGTAGCAGATTACGACCGGCTGATTCCACCGAGGCGGCATTTCGATCATCACAGGCTTCGTCCCATCCAAGCCACCCGCCGCAGCAAGGCATTGACGCAGGTAGTCGATCCAATCTGCCATCGCATCATGATTCGCTTCATCGACTAATTGTGCGATCGCCCGTTGACCGAATTCCGCCAAGTCCCCTAACTCAAACCCGATTAATCGAGCAACACGGACAGTCGGCGCGTCCGCCAGTGGATGCGCGTCGGCTTGCAGTTGTCGGCAACTCACAAGGATTTCATTCACCAAGAAGTGATAAACACTAACCAGCAATTTGGCGGTCGTCGGAGCAGCTTCGATTTCGTCCATCAAACATTGCAAAGCAGGGACGGGAACCTTGTCTAATCCCAGCGGTGGTTCCCGCATCTCACCGACGCGACGCCGCACAAGTGAAACTTGTTCGGCGCAAAGGTAGGCGTGATAACTGAAAGCTGTCTTGAGTTCGTAAATTGGTTCGGCGGTAATCCTTGCTGTCAAGATTTCGTGAACCCGGCGAAGAACATAGTGCAAGCGTTTCAGGCGACTGACGCTTTCCTCCAAACTCCAACCACTTTCTACCGCCCGTTCCATGGAGCACAGCCCCGCTAATTCAGGAATTCCCTGATACGACTTGTACATTGAAGACTCGGTCATGATTTGCTCCAAGCGTGATGCAGCTTTACTGCTTCAGGATACCGGGTTTGACGTACGACTGCCGGCGTCTCTCGCTAGAAATTCGCCGCTGCAGTGCCTATGATGCGGAAAGCTACAGTGACATCCCGCAGTGAGGTTGAACATGCGTTTGTTGATTTTCTCTTTGGTAATGAGCTGCTTGCCAGCGACGCTAACGGCACAGTCAAATTGGCCTGAATATCGTGGACCAAACGGAGACGGACAGGCCCCAGATGCAAACCTGCCCGTTGCGATCAATGAATCCGTCGTGAAATGGCAGACCCCCATCCACGGAAAAGGATGGTCATCACCGGTGGTCTGGGGTGACCAAATTTGGCTGACCACGGCGACCAAAGATGGCACGAAGATGTACGCGATCTGCGTCGATCGCCAG
>JAYZAR010000186.1:0-8492 GCA_036339635.1 Planctomycetota bacterium
GCTCCAACACGATTCGCAGAACCGCAATGCAACATCACCGACTTACCTTTATTTGCAGCTAGTAACGCGAGAGATTTTTTAAAAACGTCATCGGTAAGAGTCGGTGGGGCACCGAAAGCGATTCGATGAAACTCCATGCCAAGATCCTTGACAACGTTTTCCTCGTTCCAAGCAATCTCTGCTGTTTTTCGCAGAGTAATGACTACCTCGACGCCTCGCCCCTTGGCAACCAAAAAATCCGCGGCCGACGGTTGACCACACAACAACATCTCACCAAATGCATGAACGTTTTTCGTTTCACCGAGCTTGGCAGTAACCACTCCCTTTTTATCTGACGACCCATCAGGCGTTTCTGCGTGAACAACCACCAAGGCCGGCCAAATTAAATACACAAAAGCCATGTTAAGAATGGTTCGCATCGTTTTTCCAATTCCTATTTCTGTAAACAAATCTGCTACCGCCACAACACGCCCACCCTACGGCGGATGTTTTCTTGTGCCCACATTCTCGATACCGCAGTGCTTTTGATTTCCAACATTACCGATACGCCACGTTGCGAAAAACTTCGAACACCCGTGCAACTCAGGGCAGGGGTTCACACCACTCATCGACTCCATGACCGACGCTGATCAAACAACTCCGCCACAATAAGATTCCGAGCGTGCGACGGTGCGCGAGACAGGTGATGCATTCGCCGATGGTTTGATCGCGTCGGTGACTGCCGAATCTCCTTAGTGGTGATGCTTCATATGTTTCGGCAAGTCTTTGATTTGTAGAAACACCAACAGATCAATTATCTCATCTTTCGTCAACACATCGAGCAATCCGGCAGGCATCGCGGAAACCGAAGACTTGACTTGCTGTTCAATGGCATCTTTATCAACGCGGATTTTCACGTCCGGCGTCAAGAGATTCGCAACCACCTGGAAACTCTTCTTATCTTCTTGAACAATTACTCCGCTCACGACACGTCCGTCTGTCAGCAGAAAACGAAATGTCTGGTAGTCCTTATTGATTTCACTGGAGGGATCGAGTAGCTGCTGCAGCAGTTTTTGACCGCGATAACGTTCCGTGATTTTGGATAAATCTGGGCCAAGATTTACTCCATGGCCGGCCAGCACGTGGCATTGATGACAATTCGCTTTAGCAAATGCAGACATGCCACGCATCACGCGCTGATCATCAGACTTGGGCAGCTGCAAATCTTCGAAGTCCGGCATCTTCCAGTGTCGCACGATTTTTGGCTTGGCCAACTCCAGCAACCGCTCTGCTTCAGCCGTATCCTTGGCGACAACCATCACCCCGTTCATGACCACCCAGTGACCGGGGAAGGTGCAAACGTAAGGGTATACCCCTGGTTCCTTTGGCGCCTCGAATCGCAGAACTTCGACCTGCATCTTCCGCGTCGGTCCTATCATTTTGGTATGCTGTAAGATCAGTTGTCTTTTTGACTTCGGGATAAAATCCGAGTCGGCATTCTTAGGATCACGAGCCATCTCGTTGGCTGCCATCCCAACCTCCTCCAACGCACCCGGCTGGACAATGACAAAATTGTGGTCCGTCGCATCGGGATTGGTGAATACAACCTTCACCGGTTGCCCAGGTTGAACCACAAACTGATTTTTCGTGAATCTCATCACCTCGGGCAAACAACCAATCTCTATTTTCGCGAGATTTGATTGCTGATCGAATTGAGCTCCCTGGCTGCTAGGTGTCGGCTCTCGGAAAGCTGAACGACGTTTTGATTGTTGTAAGAACTTCGCTACGCTCGACGATTCCGCACTCTCCCAATGAGGCCGCAGCGTACGGGACCCGAGCGCACACTGGATCGCATACCCAAGATGGCCTCCCACGGGATGATTCAAAACATCGATCATGGCATTCAATGCCTCCGCCGTCCCGATGTAGCTGGCGGCGATAGCAGCTTCCATACGAACCATCGCATAGGGATCGTTTGCCGCGACTTTTAATGTAAAAATCGGATCTTTTAGGTATTGGTGCCAGTAACGTAGTTGCTGGGTCGCAGCGGCGCGAGCGTACTTATTCTCGCAACTCAATAACTCCGTCAACAATTTCGGCCGCGGTTCCTTAAGACCGCGGTAAACCCAAAGTGCTTCAAGCTGGTGATGACGATACCGGGGATCAGCTGGCGACAAACCTACTAACCATTGATCGAGCGCCTTGACCACTCGGCTTGCCTCGCGAGCCCGCAACTCACGCCGAACCCAATACCGCACCCGCGTCTCGCGACGCTTTAATTGCTCGATCAACTCCTCGACGTTCGCGTCTGCAATCTTGGGCGCATCCAACAACGGCTTCCCTTTGGTGGTGATCCGCCAGATGCGTCCGGAATGACGATCCCGTCGTTCATCACGCAGCGAATACTGGGCGTGCCCCTTCACCGGGTTGTACCAGTCGCAAATGTACAACGCACCTCGCGGTCCGAACCGTATATCGACCGGAATGAAGCTGAGGTTAGAAGAAAACAGCAAATCGCTGACGTACTCTTCATCCCAACCAAAATTACCTTCTTTCCAACGGTGGATTTCAATTCGATTTGTCGGCTTGTAACGAGCTTTGACATATCCCCCCTGCAGTTCGTCTGGGAAGGTAGAAAAATCGATAAACTCTTGCCCACAGGTTCCCGAGTAGGCTCGCAGTCCGGCAGGTTTCGCATGCTGCGTGGGATAGGGTGGATCCAGCGAATGAAAGGCTGCTGCAAAGATGGGATGGCTGGCAACATGTTGTCCCCAGTCGTCGAATGCGACGCCCCAGGGATTTGTACTTGCGTAACTCCCGAAACTGGTCAATCGCATTGAGTCGGGTTGGTAGCGGAACCAGCCGCTGTTTTGCTGCCGGACCGGACCGTATGGAGTTTCGACCTGACTGTGATGAAAAATGGACTCGCGAAGTATTAAATCACCATCGGGTGTCCAAGCAAAATCGTGCAGCGAATGATGGGAATCCTCGGTCCCAAATCCCGACATCAAAATCGTGCGTTCATCCGCCTTATCATCACCGTCCGTATCCTGCAGAAACGTCAGATGCGGTGGTTCGGAAACATAAACACCACCATCCCCCAATTCGAACGAGAGCGGGATGTGTAAATCGTTCGCAAACACGGTCGATTTATCAGCCCGGCCATCATCATCGGTATCTTCCAGGATCACGAGCTTGTCATCCGGCTCCATCCCCGGATAGACATGGGGGTACGTCGTTGACGTGCTAACCCACAGGCGACCACGGTGATCCCACCGCATTTGAATCGGTGCTGCGATTTCTGGAAACTGTTCTTCGCTGGCGAAGAGGGTCACATCGAAACGGGGATCGACTTTAAATGCCTGCTGCTCATCTTCTGCTGACATCCATCGATTGGCGCCGCGACTCTGCTTTGTTTCGGGCATCTGCGGCACGTTTGAATCGTCAATCTGTTCCGGAACCTTCTCACCCTTGGCAAGACTCCAAATTCGTTGATCACGATTCGCTGACATTACCTCGAAGTTACGCATGGCTGGCAAGAAATCGAGGTAGCCGTAAGTTTTACTGCGTCCACCGGTGTAATAAAACGTATTCAAAGGCCGGTATCGGCGAAGGAATTGCCGGTTCTTGTCGATCACCACCTCGCGAATCGCACTGTCAACCTTTGGCGGTGTTTCCGCGATTAATCCGCGAAAGATAAGGTTGCCCAACAACTTATAACCAGCGTCGTTCAAGTGCGCTCCGTTAATCGTGAAAGCACTCTCTCCGATCTCCATCGCGTCTAAAGTCGGATGAAACAAATCAATGAAGCCAACATTCAATTGGCTCGCTACACGCTGCATCACTCCCGTATACGCGGCGATCTGCTCATTGTTGGCTGATGCCGCGACTCCCTCCACATCCTCATTTGCAATCGGGGAAAGCAAAACAATGCTTGGCGCCGTTTTGCCATTGAACGCTTTGGACCGCAAATCCTCGAGATGCTTCCGTAACGAAATTTCAAATTCGGCCAGTCCGTTTTCTCCCGCGAATGACTCGTTGAAACCGTAGGCTGCCAGAATCACATCGACGCGTTCATGAAAAAGATGCTGCGAGACATCGGCGAAATTCGACGGCCGCGGTCGCAGAGCAACCGTATCTGCCGGCCAGCCCAAGTTACGGATTACCAACCGGTGATTCGGGTACCTTTGATGCAGCAGCGTTTCTAAGTAGCCAAAATTCTGTGCCCGCTCAATCAACAAATTACCAATCAGTCCGATGCGGGCACCGGGTTGAAAGGCCAAGGGTAAGGTTGTCGCAATCGGATCGGCAGTAGCAGGTCGAGGAGCAGTAGACGCATAAATCCCATACTGTTTCAAGCCAGGATCCTGCGCAGGTTCAACCTTCGCTGCCACTTGCTTGGGTGTGTTCCGCCGCCGTGTTTTTTCTTGTGCCCAAGCACTGCCTGAACTTGCGAAAATCAGCAAGCCGAGCACCACAAAGCCCATGACGATGCGTGTAATGAAGATTGTGTGTGGGGCAGCAAATTGATGTCGGCCGAGGAACCCTCGACGGGATAAATCAGTCAATACGTCACCTTTGTTTCCGTTGAATTTTCTCGTTTATTCATCGTGCGCTGGCAGGATTAAAGCATCGCTCGACTCGACCCAACCGGCAGGTCGCTGGTTCTCACCTTTTCGTTCGCCATCGCCGAGGTCTTTGCGAGCCTGCTCGGCGAGACTCTGCAGGCGCTTGACGACATCTGGATTCTGTTCGGCCACATTGTGGTCTTCATGAATGTCATCGACCAAATGAAACAAACGGACACCCGAAGCACCTTCTGCTTTCCCCCAGTTTCGCTTCTTCGAATCCATCTCGACAAACATCTTCCATGGGCCGCTACGAACCGCCTGCAGTTGATCCATTTGATAGTAAAAATAAGCCTGGTGGGGTGATCTGGCTCCCGGCTGGCCAGCCAACAAGGGCCAAATATCGCGTCCGTCAATTTTCCGGTCCGACGCCAGTTCAGTCCCCGCGAGCTGGGCGAAAGTAGGCAAGACATCAATCGTTGCGCAAACCTCTGAACAGGATTGTCCCGCTGGAATTTCCCCAGGCCAACGAACAATACAGGGCACCCGCATGCCGCCTTCATCAGTTCGCCCCTTGCGACCTCTCAATGGCAAATTGCTACCCTCTTTTTCGCGAGAAGAACCGTTGTCCGTCGTAAAAAGAACCAGAGTTTCTTCATCAATGCCGAGATCTTTGAGGGTTGCAAAAATCTGGCCCGTCGACCAATCAACCTCTTCGACCCAATCGCCATAGGCGCCATCCTTGGATTTGCCTCGAAAAGCTTCCCCGGGAAAGAGCGGGAGATGAACCGCGGTGTGCGGCAGGTACAAAAAAAATGGTCGCTGATAATTTTGCCGGAGAAATTTAACGGCCTCATCGGTGTAGCGGGCCGTGATGGTCGCCTGCTGCACGGGTGCCTCGATGACCGTCTCATTTCGAAGCAACGGCAGAGGCGGATTACCACGCTTGTTTTGTCTTGAGCCCATGTCATTGCTGTACGGGATCCCAAAATACTGGTCAAATCCATGACGCGTGGGCAAGAAATTGGGATGATCACCAAGGTGCCACTTTCCGATACACATCGTTTGATATCCGGCGTTTTTCAAGACCTCCGCGATAGTCACCTCGTCCAAGCTGAGCCCCTTACGAGCTCGCGGAAACAACACACAAAGGTTGTTTTCATCGACGTGCATGTTCACTCGTCGTGGATAGCATCCGGTCATTAGGCTGGCGCGAGAGGGAGTACACACCGAGCAAGACGAGTAAAAATCAGTCAGTCGCATCCCCTCGGCGGCCATTTGGTCCAAAACAGGCGTCGCATGGACTTTGCTGCCGAAACAGCCAAGATCGCCATAACCCATGTCATCGACGAAGATCACGATTAAATTGGGAGTTCTGGCCGCCAGAGCCGTCCCGCCCCAGAGCAACATCAAAGTTACGGCTGCAAAAAATCGGTTTTTCATCGGTATCACTGCGTGGAACGGCGGATTGACGCGGACGCAACATCTTAGCAGACTCCTGGCAAGGGACGCCAAAAGAAGCAAGAATAAGGGCGTCGGAGATTCCCCGAAACGTGGCCCTTTTTGCGAAAACGAACGAGTATTGGCATGAGCGACGCAACCGTCAGTGGCGTAGTCCACCTGATCGAAGAGACCAAAACCTACGGCCAGAAAGGTTTTCGGAAGCGATTGGTGGTCCTAGAGCAGGAAAAAGGGAGTTTCACCAATTACATCCCCGTCGAATTTATCAAAGACTCGTGCGATACCGTTGATGATTTGAACGTCGGTGACGAAGTCGAAATACGGTATCGCCTCAGCGGTCGGCGTTGGCAAAAAGACGCTTCAAGCGAACCCCGCTATTTCTTAAGCGCCGAAGCACTGTCGTTCAAACTGCTCTCCAATGACGGTACAAATATGACGGAGAGGGTGTCCGAGCCAAATAATGCTTTCGCCGAAGCGGGTGACGAAGAGGCTCCGTTTTAAGCGGAAGCCTGGGTCCTATCGGAGCCTGCACTCAAGAAACGCAGCATTCGAAAGTTATCGCTATTTCGAACCGATTGCACGGACGCTCCCTCAAGCACGAACTCACTTGGTACTTTTCCTCCTACGCTCCCTGGTGAGGTCACGGACCCTCCAAGCATGAAAGTCGGAATACCTAAGGAAATCCACCCCGGAGAATGTCGCGTTGCGGCAACGCCGGAAACGGCCAAACGACTGTGCGAAAAGCTCGGATTCGATGTGGTCATCGAAAGCGGTGCCGGCTTGGCCGCCAGCTTCCACGATGCAATGTACGAAGACACTGGTTGCACGGTTGCCTCGGACGCGTCCGAAGTTTGGAACACAGCAGATGTCGTGCTGAAGGTTCGACCACCTGATGCAGCAGAAGTCGAGCAGTTACGAGACGGCCAGGTTTTGATCGGTTTTTTATCGCCAGCTCAGAACGAGACGCTGCTAAGCCAGATCGCGGAGAAAGGTGCATCCGCAATTGCGATGGAAGCGGTGCCCCGCATTAGCCGCGCTCAAAAACTCGACGCACTCAGCTCGATGGCGAACATTGCCGGCTATCGTGCAGTCGTTGAAGCAGCCTCACTATTTGGTCGTTTTTTCACGGGTCAAATCACTGCCGCAGGCAAAGTTCCTCCAGCCAAGGTCCTTGTGATCGGAGCAGGTGTTGCCGGCCTGGCAGCCATCGGTACCGCACGCGGGCTCGGTGCGATCGTACGAGCCTTCGATGTCCGGCCGGAAGTCGCTGATCAAGTTAAAAGCATGGGGGCCGAATTCCTCATGCTACAGTTTGATTCCGAAGAAGCGGGCGGAACTTCAGGTGGCTACGCCAAAACCATGAGCAAAGAGTTCATCGACGCTGAGATGGCACTCTTTTTGGCGCAAGCGAAAGAAGTCGATATCATCCTCACTACAGCGTTGATCCCCGGTAAACCAGCGCCAAAGTTGATCACGAAAGAGATGGTCGAAGCCATGCGACCGGGCAGCATCGTCGTCGATTTGGCATCCGAGCAGGGCGGTAACTGCGAAGTCACGGTACCTGGCGAAGTGACGAAGCACGATGGCGTGCACATCATCGGTTACACCGATTTCGCAAGTCGTTTGGCGCACACCTCCAGCCAACTGTACGGAAACAACCTATACCACTTACTTGATGAGATCGGCGGCAGAGAAAACTTCGAATTAGACATGGAGGACGTTGTCTTGCGAAGCTGCACGGTGGTGAAAAACGGCGAGGTCACTTGGCCACCCCCACCTGTATCGGTTTCTGCAGCTGCACCTAAGAAAGACCCAATCGCCCCGGTGGAATCAGCTGCCGTGGTCAGAAAGAAATTCGGTCTGTTCGATGCGGCGTTGCTGATACTCACTGTTGCCTTACTGCTGGCAATCGCATCGACGCGTGACGCTGGGTTTATTACGGACTTTACGGTCTTTGTCCTCGCCTGCATCGTTGGTTGGCAGGTGATCTGGAATGTCACAGCCGCCCTTCATACACCTCTGATGAGTGTCACGAACGCCATCAGTGGCATCATTATCGTAGGTGGCATGGTACAAGTTGGCGTCAGCGACAGCCCAGCTGCGGTCCTGGGTGCCATCGCGATCTTCGTCGCAACGATCAACATTGCTGGCGGCTTCCTGGTGACCCACCGGATGCTGAAGATGTTCCGCCGAGGATAGTCCCCAGCTTCCGCCCACAAAGCTCCTTTCACTCGCTCATCGATTTACGCAACAACGAGTTCCATGGTGATGCAGCTGATAAATCCTATCGACGCCTTCCTGCTCGCCAGCGAAGCGATTGAATTGAATCAATCGGCGGCAAAGGTAGCGTATATCGTGGCCGCCGTAATGTTTGTCCTCAGTTTGGCTGGCCTGTCCCATCAGACGAGTGCCCGTCGGGGCAACTTGCTGGGCATCTTTGGCATGGTACTGGCGATTGCTGCCACCATCTTCGGCACGATGATA